>JAFGTO010000091.1 GCA_016934095.1 Candidatus Glassiibacteriota bacterium | reverse complement strand
GCTCTGTCTCCTACCTGGCCGAGATCGACGGGCGCCGGGTGCTGTTCTCCGGCGACCTGATCGCCGGGGCCGGCAAGGCCACCACCTGGTTCGACCTGCACTGGGATTACTACGGCTTCACCCAGGGAATGGACGCCTCGGATTCATCTTTCGCCAGGGTCAGGGCCGAGGCCCCCGACCTGCTCCTGCCCTCGCACGGCGGGCCGGTCGGGGACCCGGATGCCGCCATGCAGGAGAACAGCCGGGTCTACCGCACCCTGAGAGAGATGCTGGTGCCCAACGAGCTGCACAGGCAGAACCACGAAGTAAGGCAGATACTGCCCCACCTGGTATTTGTCGGGGCCAACTGCTACGCCATTATCTCGGAAAGCGGCAAGGCTTTCCTTTACGATTACGGTTATGTCGACCGCGAGAGAGTCCAGGAGCTGAAAGACAAGTTCGGGGTCAAAAAGGTGGATGCGGTCTCTTTCAGCCACTACCACGATGACCACAATATCCGCACCTACGAGCTGCTCCATGAGGATGCCGGAATCTGGGTCTACGAGAACATGCTGGATGTTTTCGAGAACCCGGCCCGCTACCGCCTGCCCTGCCTGCTCCCCTTTCCTATCAGGGCGGACAGGGTGCTGCGCAACGGCGAAAAAGTGCAGTGGGAGGAATACACCCTGGAGTTTTTCCACCTGCCCGGCCAGACCGAGTTCCACCAGGGGCTGGCAGCCGTAATCGACGGCAGGAAGGTGATGTTCACCGGCGACAATACCTGGAACAAGCTTTACCCGGACAAAATCCGCAACGGCCCGGTGGTCCCGCACAACGTCTACTTCCTGGACGGAGGCTTCATTACCTGCACGCAGAAGATGCTGGACTACCTGCCGGACATTGTCTGCCCGGCGCACACCGAGGAATATTCACCCACCGCGCAAGACCTGGAGGAGTTTCTCGGCTGGTCTTACCGCCTGCGCGAGGTGATGACCGGGCTGATCGACCAGCCCGACCCCAATTTCGGCATGGATTACCTCTGGTGCCACTTCTATCCTTACCGCTCCGAGCCTGCCGAGGGAGAGGATTTCGAGGTCGAGCTGCAAGTGCGCAACCACCTGTTCAAGCCGGCCAGGGTGGAAGTCCGGCTGAAATCGGGCGCGGATATCACCTGCGCCCACCCGGCGAGAAGCTTTACCGTGGAGGCCAAGAAACAGGTGGCAGTGCCGTTCGTGCTCAGGCGCAGCGGGGCAGTCAGCTCTCAGCGGGAGGTTATCACTGCGGATCTCACGGTCAACGGGCGGCGCCTGGGGGAATACGCCGAGGTCCTGATAGGCAGGCCCTGAAACCGAGGAAGCGAAATAACCTGGTGGCGGAGATAACCATGTACCCGATGCATCACCCCCAATTGCTGATCCTTGACCGCTTTGATCCGGAGGAGCGATGCACCTGAGGTTTATCCCGGTCCTGCTTGCGGCTGCAGCGCTTGCCTGCACGCCGGGCAAGCAAAGAAACGGCTTGAGAGTCGACCTGCCGCCCCTGCCGGAGAGTGTGCTGGAGGAAATAAGCGGGACGGACTTTCAGTCCGGCCCAGGCACCCGGGTGCCGGAAGTGTTCGACCGCGGGCAGTGGAGCCTGCCGACAGCCGGGCGCAGGCTGCTGGCCCTGGTAGGGGAGGGAGCGGAAAACCGCTGGCTGGACTCTGCGCAGGCCGAGCTGGCCGGGCAGGTCGCCGGCTACCTGATGGCCTTCCAGTTCGACGAGGATGAGGACAATTTCGCCCTGCCCGGTGCGGCCCTGGCCCTGACAGGAATGCTTTATTCCGCACCCGGTAAGCTGGATTACCGCTACCGCTACGGGTTGAGCCGCATGTGGTATTCCTACAGGGAGATATCATCACCGCCCGACTACCTCGGGGACCTGGTGCTTTACGTGGCCGGGACCGCCCTGTCCAGGGGACTGCCGCTGCTCGGGGCTGTGCTGGTGGATTACCGGGCCCGCAGCGGATCTGCGGCGGCCGGGGCGAAAACATTTACCATGGCGGGCAAAGAAGAGGAATTCCTCGGGGGGTTCGACTTGCCCGGCCGGGCCGGGGAGAGCCTGCACCGGGCGCTGGAAAGCGGAGACCTGGAGGGTGCACGCGCCGAGGTGGCCCGGTATTACCGCGAAAAGCTCTCGGGCCTGGAATATCTCACCGACCCCGGCGAGGTCGACCTGGCCGAGGCCGAGGACGCCCTGAAAAACATTTTCATCCTGCGCGCGCACATGATCCGCCGCCACGATTTCGGCCCGAGGGTGGACTGGACCACCGTGCTGGATGGAGATATCGAGTCCAATGTCTCGCTCAACCACCACCCGCACCTGCTGCTGCTGGCCCGGGCCTGGAAAAAGACCGGCGACACGCGTTTCCGCGACCACCTGATAGAGCTGATGAAATCCTGGCTGGAGCAGTCGCCGCGGCCGGACATCGGCCAGGGGGAGCTGCAGTGGCGCACCCTCGAGGTGGGCAACCGCGCCGCTGCCCGCTGGCCACAGCTCCTGGCCCTGGGGGCCCGCGACAGCGTGTTCGCGGCCGAGCTCCTGTACCCGATGGTCCGCTGTCTCTACCAGCACGCCGACTACCTGATGGTGCACAACCTGCGCCACCCGAACAACTGGTCCCAGGTCGAGTCCTCGGGACTGCTCTCGGCCGCCATGCTGCTGAGCGAGCACCGGGACTCGGAGCGTTTCCGCCGCACGGCCCTGCGCCGCTTCAGGTATCTGAACCGCGAGCTGTATTTCCCGGACGGCCTCCAGGTCGAGAACTCGTTCTACTACCACACTTTCCCCCTGGGCACCCAGATGCAGGTTTTCGAGCTGGCCACGAGCCTGGGCACGGAGCTGGACACTGCGTGGACCGGGGTGCTCGAGCGGGGGATCGGGGCCTTGGTGCTGGGCGCCCTGCCGGATGGCTCCCTGCCCATGGTCTCGGACGTGGGCCCGTACAAGTCGTATGTCGGCGGCTGGCAGGCCAGGGGCCGGCGGATGTTCCCGCAGAACCCGCTCTTCCGCTACCCGGTGGGCGTGCCGGAAGCCGAGTTTGTACCGGCACCGGAGGTTACCAGCTATTTTTTTCCGTACGCAGGCTATGGGATCATGCGCCAGGACTGGACCCTCCAGGCCCAGTACCTGCTGTTCGAGGCCGGGTTCTACGGGACCAACCACCAGCACGAGGACAAGCTGAACATAATCCTCTACGCCTACGGACGCGAGCTGCTGCACGACCCCGGCATCTACCGTTACAGCAGGGATGCTTTCGAGATCTATTTCCGCAGCTCGCGGGGCCATAACCTGGTGCTGGTGGATGGCAAGGGGCAGCGCCGGGAGATGTTTTTCGACAAGGACAAACCCTATGCCGGCCTGAGTTTCCCGGACGCCGAATCCCGCTGGCTGGACCGCAGCACGCACCTGCTGGCCGCCGGGGCCTGCCGCAGCGGTTTCGCCGAAAAAATCCACCCGCTGTGGTACCACGGCCCGTGGGATGACGAGCGGGCGACCCTGGTTCCCGTGGAACACCAGCGCAAGGTCCTCTGGGTCAAGGGAGAGTACTGGGTGATGACCGACCTGCTGACCGGCGAGGGCACTCACAGGGTCGAGCAGGTCTTCCACTTCTCGCCGGTGCTGAGAGAGCACTCGGCAGATGGGGTGGATCCCGGCGAGGTGGTCCTGCAGGGCGGCCGGCTGGCGGTCAGCCGGAATGCGGGCGTGGCGAACCTCGCCGTGATGCAGGTCGGAGGCGGAGACCTGCAGGCCCGCCGGCAGAAAGGCGCCACGGGCCCCCATGCCGGCTGGACCTCGCTCTACGGGGAAAACCCGGCCTGGGATGTTACCTTCCAGGCCGAAAGAGGCCTGCCCGCAGCCCTGACAGTGGTACTGTACCCCCTGCATCCGGGAGAGACCTCGGTCCCGGCCCTGCGCACGGTCAGGCAGGACAGCAGGGTGGCCGTTTTCGACCTCGAGTCCGACAGCCACACCGACCGGGTGGTCCTGGCCGCCGGCAGGGAAATGTCGGTCGATTTCGAGGGAGGCAGCTTCGAGGGCGAAGTCCTGGTCCTGCGCAAGGTGCCGGGCGGAGAATTCAGGCCGCTGCTCCACGAGGGCGGCAAGAGGCTCATTCTACAGGGCAGGGAAGCGGCCCTGCCGGAAAGCCGGTGACCCGGGTATGAGCGAAACCCTCAGAAAAGCCTGGCTGGTATATGTCTGCCTGCTGCCTTTCAACCTGTTCTATTTCCTGGGTATCCAGCACATCTATCCGGTGGACCTGGTCTTCCCGGTGGTCCTGGTGCTGTCGGCCGCTGTGGTTTACCGGCGGCTCTCCGTGGTGTTGCGACAGGACCTGCCCGTGCTGGCGTACCTGGGGATTTTCCTGGTGATTGCATCGGCAGCGGTGCTGCGGTCCGGGTTTTCCGGCTCCCTGGCGACTGCGGTGGCCGCGCAGGTGATGCTAGTGGCCCTTTACCTGCTTTTCAGGTGCGGTGTCGCGGAGAGACTTTCCCTGGCCAGGCTTCTGACTGTTTGGGCTGCCGCCTCGACCGCGGCCTGCCTGGTGGGGCTGGGGGCCGTGGCCCTGGGCATCTGCGGGGTCGGGACACCCCTGGCGCGCTGGTACCCCAACCTGGGCCCGGGCGCCTGGCGCCTGATCGGGACTGTGGGACACAGCCCGAACAATGCCTACGGCTACTTTCACCTGGGCTTTTTTATCTCGCTGGGCCTCTGGCTGGGGAAAAGGGATGAAGCCGGGCCCGGAGGAATCTTCCTCAGCCGCAGGGTGCTGCTGGCAGCGGTGCTGGTGCATGCGGCGGCACTGCTGCTTACCTTTTCCAGGGGACTGACCGGCCTGCTGCTGGGGCTGATCGTGGCCGCGCCGGCCCTGGCGGGAAAAAGGCACCTCAGGCATTTGCTCCCGGTGAAAATAACTCTCTGGGCCGTGCTTATACTGCTTTTCGCTTACAGCGCGGTCTTTTTCACCTATACCACGGATGCCCTCTTCACCCCGAGCCGCCAGGCGGCGGATTCGCTCAGACTGGATAAGGAAAGGGAGCACCTGCGGGTGTACTCCTACAAGAACGTGCTTCACCTCGACGAACAGGCCCGCTACCGCCGGCTGGCCTGCGGCTTCACCTGGCTGCCATCCATGCACGGCTACCTGCTGGAAGCCTCGCTGCACGTTTTCCTGGGACACTGGGCTTTGGGCGTAGGGCCGGGTCGTTTCCCGGAGGTGCTGGCCCGCCTGCGCGACAGCGGGGAGCTGGGACTGCCGCCTGGCTTGCCGGCACTGCGGCCGCACAGCACTTTTATGGGAGCGCTTGCCGAGGGAGGCCTGGCCGGGTTCGCGGGATTGGCGGTCCTGTTCTGGTTCCTCCTGGGACCGCGCTCACGGAGGCGGCTGACAGAAGACCCGTTGGGCACCTGCCTCTACGCCTGCCTGGCCGGTTACCTGCTGTTCGGCCTCAACGTGGATGTGATGAACTTCCGCTGGCTCTGGCTGCTCATGGCCGCTGCCGCGGCCTGGAGCAAACCTGACGTTTGACGTTCATCGCGAGCTGGGTTGAGAGGAAGGCACAACGTTCCTCGTCCGCGCCCTGGGCGGCGGGGCAACCCACCCACGGGTACGGCAAACCTGACGGTGTTGCGCAAAATACAGCGCAAGTCTTCGGCTGACGCACAGCGCGCGAACCTGACGTTCGACGCACAGCGCGAGCCTGGTTGACAGGTAGACCCGGCGTTTCTCTTCCACGGGCGGGGCTATGAGGAGACCCGGCCCCGGGCATGAGGACATCGTATTCCATTGTAGGGGCAGACCCCTGTGTCTGCCCGCTTATATTTATCGATCATAGGGCGCACACAGGGGTGCGCCCCTACGACGAACCTGATCAATTCAATATTCATGATTAATCCCGGATAATGGGCGGCGGGGCCTCTGTGCCTGCGCTTTTACACCTCTATGCCTGTCTTTCTTTGTGCCTCAGGCAGGGAATAGACACCGGGCGGGTCGGAATAGTTTGACGGAATCGGGAATTGTCCTGGCAGGACACTAATACGGGCTGAGAGGGAGAAACAGGCTGACATGATCGGAAAGAAAGAGTGGTTCACAACCAGGAGATATTTCGGTGTCGGCCTTCGCCCGGTCGCCTGGCAGGGCTGGGTCTATGTCCTGGTTTTTATCGCCGGGCTGCTCCTGCTCATCCACGCCCCTGATTTCTGGGTCCTGGACTCCCGGACAAGGGGCCCGGCTGCTTTCGGCTGGTTTGTCCTCTTTCTGGCTGATACGGTTTGGATCTGGATCGCCTTGAGAGGCAAATAGGCGGCTGCCTGCCGGTTAAGCATAATTCCTCTGTTTTCAGCCTGATCCTGCCATCTGCTTCAGAAAAAGCCGCTGAAACCTATTCTCTCTTCTGACTATCGCTCAGGCTGTACCCCGCTCCGGTAATTCGAGCAAGGTTTCCCTGTATGAAAAAAGGGATCCCGGCTTTCTACTCCGGAATCCCTTCTGCGTGGCGTGCCCGGCCGGGGAAACCCCGGTGGCTCGGGAAGGGCTATTTGAGGCGCACGTGCGGCTTGTCGCCGTATTCGATAACCACCGGGCGGGCGTCATTGGTGATAGACATCCTGCCGGCCTCGATTACCAGCTCGTTATAAGAGCTGTTGGCGGGCGTGGCGATAATCCCCTCGCTGTCTATGGCCTTGATCTCGGCCCGGCGCCTGCTGAGGGCCTGGTCGCCCTCGCACCCTGCGGCCGCGTTTTCCACCCGGTGGGCGGCTCGCACGATCGCCTCGATCGAGCGGTGTCCGTAGCCCACGGGAGTCAAGGCCTTGCCGCCGACATCCACCAGCTTGAAATAGTCCGGGCTAACCTCGTTATAATAGGAATCCCCTTCATCATGGCCTTTGGTGGTGTAACTGTGCTTGACCCCGCGGTACTGGTCATCGTGCATCACCAGGGCCCCGTCTTTTTCGCCCCGGCAGAACAGGGTCATGCCCTGGCTGTTGCCTCCGGGGGCCACGTTGGGGTAGCCCATGCCGTTCAAGGCGGCCAGGCAGGCCCCGTTGTCCCAGATCACCCGGCCGTCCGTCCAGAGGTATCCCTTCTTGCCGTTGGGGTATTCCTCGATTACTCCGTACACCGAGACCTCGACCGGTCTCAGGCCGGTGACAAAGGCCACCAGGTCCACGTAATGACAGCCGATATAGGTGAACATGTCCGAGTTCTCGGTAATGCACCAGTTCTGGAAGTTCGAGTTGCGGTAGTACCAGGGCTCGACCAGGGTTGCATAGCCGAGGCGGAACTCGCCTAGGTCGCCGCTGCGGTAGCGCTGGCGGGTGATCAGGCTGCGGTCATCGAATCGCTTGTGGTACTCGACACCGATAAAGAGGCCTTTGTCGCAGGCCAGCTTTTCCAGCTCGACTGCATGTCCGTATTTGAGCACCAGGGGTTTCACGCTCAGCACGTGCTGATCGCAGTCCAGGGCCTGCTTGATCATGCCGTAGTGCATCTGGTCCGGCACGGCGATCACTGCGATACTGCGGGCCGGGGCTTTTTCGAGCACTTCCCGGTACAGGTCGGGAAAAAGCTCTTCCGGGTCCACCTCGGTGAAATCAGGGTAAGGCCTGAAACTCTGGCCCGGGAACGCTTTTTTCAGGGACTCGTTCCCGGCGATCTTCCGCAAAGGGGCTCCGTTGAGCGCACAGATAGAGATCTCGCCGATCAGTCCGAGGTTCTGCAGGTGATACAGAGAGGGCAGGATCTGGATCTCGGTGATCATACCGCCGCCGATCAGGGCCACCGGAGGCCGCTCGTAACACTGGCTCATAGCAATACTTTCCTGTCTTGGATTAAAAGAGAGCATATTCCCCGCGGCTGGATGCGGGGTTAGCGAGCTAATATGAAAGATCGAAAATACCCGGACAATCTTCCAGGTCAAGCTTCCCTGCCGCGAGCCTGTCAATGCTCCGGCCCGGAATGCTCGAAACCGGCAACGGTTGAACTCTAATATTTTCCGGCCCGGAAATCAAGGGTAAGGCTCTGACTGCCTGTTCCCCGGCGCCTTGCGTGGCCGGGGCCTGTGCAAGGCCGGTTCTACCGGCCCCGGAACGCTACTGTTGAATAGTCGGGGCGGAGATGTTATAGTTCAGCGGCCGAGTCCAGGATTCCTCTAACCGGAGATGAAAGGTGAGAATTAAAAGAGTGTTTTTCAGCAAGCAGTCGGCTGTATTGCTTTTAGGGGTGCTCATGGCGGCGCCCGGGGTCCGGGCTGAAGACCCGGATGCGGTCATCGAGGCGGAGCTTCCCTCCCTGGGCGAGCTCTACAAGCGGATTCACGCCGCACCCGAGCTGTCCTGCCTGGAGAAAGAGACCAGCGCCGAGCTGGCCGGCCAATTGACCGCTGCCGGGTTCGAGGTTACCCGGCCGGTGGGCCGGTACTCTGACCCGGCGAGGGCCTGTTACGGGGTGGTGGGAGTGATGAAGAACGGTCCCGGCCCCACGGTGCTGGTGCGCGGGGACATGGATGCCCTGCCGATCGAGGAGAAGACCGGCCTGCCTTACGCCAGCACGGTGCGAGCGGCCGATGTCGGCGGCACGGTCTGCCCGGTGATGCACGCCTGCGGCCATGACATGCACACCACGGTATTGGTGGGGACAGCACGGGCGCTGGCGGCGCTGCGCTCTTCCTGGAGCGGGACCCTGGTCATGCTCGGCCAGCCGGCCGAGGAGTTCGGCGCGGGCTCGAGGGCCATGCTGGATGATGGCCTCTACGGGCGCTGGCCCGTGCCTGACTATGCGATCGCCGAGCATGTCGACCCCGGCCTGGAGACCGGGCAGGTGGGTTACCGCCCGGGCTGGGCCATGGCCAGTGTCAACTCGGTGGACATCCTGATCCGGGGAGTGGGCGCACACGGCGCCAGGCCTCACCAGGGAAAGGACCCGATAGTGATTGCGGCCCAGGTCATCACGGCCCTGCAGACAATTGTCAGCCGGGAGATCGACCCGGTAGAAACAGGGGTGGTGACAGTAGGCTCGATCCACGGCGGGACCAAGCATAACATCATTCCCGATGAGGTCCGCCTCCAGCTTACGGTGCGCTCCTATACCGAGGAAGTGCGCAGGACCATCCTGCAGGCTATCGAGCGGATCACGGTCAACACCTGCCGGGCCGCCGGCGTGCCCGAGGACCGTATGCCGGTGATCGAGCTGTCCGCAGACCAGTACACCCCGGCGCTCTACAACGACCCGGAGCTTACCAGGCGGCTGGCCGGGGTCTTCCGC
>JAFGTO010000090.1 GCA_016934095.1 Candidatus Glassiibacteriota bacterium | reverse complement strand
GGCGGTCCGTGTCCCGGTAATAAAACTGCAGTCCCGTGTCCGTACCCAGCTCAACCGTGTCCTGCAGTGCATCCGTCTGTCCGGTAACCTCCTTACCGGACTCGTCCACCACAGTTACCGTGCCGCTCGTGATACCGTGGGTCTCCGTGGTTACCCCGTCCGCCAGGTCCCACTGGCCGATCAGCTCCATGTACGCCGGACCCCGGAATGAGCGGTAGAGCCGGAAACCCTGGAAGTCCTGCTCGATAAAACCCGGCGAATACGAGGGGCTGGCCGGGTCGTTCGCCGCCTCGTAAAAAGGGTCCCGCGAGTAAACCGAAAGGTCGCTCCAGGTAATAGTAACCTCGCCGTCCCCGGGGATAAGCTCGAACTCCGGGGCCACGGGAGGCGAAGGCTGGATGAAATTGGTCGCTTTCATGGCGTGGGCCGCATCGGCCAGCTCCAGGATCGGGGCGATGTTCTCCATCGGGATCACGTCCGCGCTGCTGGGGACCACCCTGCCCTCGGTTACCAGGTGAGCCACCTCGAAGTATGCCGAATCCCAGGGCTCCATGGTCTCGATGACCCCTGAGGTCCCGATGACATAGCCGAAGCTCACCTGGATGTCCAGTTGGACCTCCTCGCTGCCCGGGATGAAAGGCGGAGAGCTGCTGATCCCTCCCAGGAGCTCCCGCTGATTGGTATACCAGAGAAATCCGTCCACATCCCCCTGGTTATAGGATCCCATACCCGAGCGGTCCGACCCGGTGAGGTTAAGCACGGGGAGCTCTTCACCGGTTTTGTAGTCGGTGAGGTTCTGGATAAAGCAGAAACCGGCGCACCCGGGAATGCCCTGCCAGGGGGTCTCCTTGAAGTCCGAGTCGAAAGCGAAGACCAGCCTCTTGGAGTTGACCACCCCTACCCGCTCGTCATCCACCGCGCCGGACCTGTAGAGCATAATCAGGCCGACAGGGACCTGGTGCCAGGTATAGGGAGGCACCCGCCTGTACTCCTCGACATAGTTGTATTGGAAAAAGGGTGTCGCATTGTAGAGCTTGTTACGCATGTAGATGATGTCTTTGTTGAGCCCCAGGTTGAAGGCGAAAAACATGTGGGAGATATTGACACCGAGAGGATGAGAGCCATAGACCGTGCCGGTATTGGCCCAGCCCGCATGGTCGTTGAGCACGTCGTTGCTCCAGACCACCACGGTCTCCGAGCCGTAGACCAGGGGGTCCCCGTTCTCGTCGCGGAAGTCCGGCGGCCAGTTCTCCAGGTCCTCCTTGGAGAAACTGGTCAGGGCGTGGTCCCAGCCGGTGTAAACCTTGGAGGAAACATTGGCCTCCAGGGCGGCTTTCAGGTTCTCCTCGTTGTAGCGCATGGCGTTGCCGGAAAGGATCTCCCAGCTCTTGGCGTGGGACTTGATCGTATCCTCCAGCGTACCGTCCCCGTCCAGGTCCGCCAAGGCGGCGATCACGATGCCGTTCATCCCGCCCCGCGGGCCCTGGTAAGTGTAGGAGTTCCCGGTGCCCTTGGGGTAATAGATGTCGCTGATCAGCGGCATGTCCGGCCCGCCGAAAATCCACATGCCCACGTTGTTGCCGTTCATCCGGGTGATCTGCAGGGCCTGTGCCTGCAGCTCCGCTGTCATCCAGCAGGCGAGCAAGAGGGCCGCAATCACCCCCGTCAGGAGAAAACGCCTGCCCGCAGCCCGTGGGCGGGAGCTGCGCCCCATCCCCGGGGCCTGGTTCCGGCAGCCGATTGAAAACGAGTCGAGCACTCCGAACATTGTCTTTCCCCCATAGATAATTTTGTGCCGTTCCGTGGAGACCACCCTTGCAGGTCTTGACGTGTTTAAAATTGGAACTCTACTCCGACCCTCACCTGCCTGGGAGTACCCAGGTGCCTGGGGTCGGCCCAGTCATAGTAGCCTGCCAGGTAGTTGAGCTCGGTAATCACGCGCTCTTCCCAGTCCAGCTTCCCGTCGAGGTTCAGGTCTCGCAGCAGGTCGTATTTTCCAGGGTTGACCCAGGTGGCGCCGAAATCGTTGTAGTCGTAATCCGCGTTGTTGGAAGGAGCCACCGAGCGGTTGATGGCTTCCTGGAGCACGTCGGTCCCTGAAAGCGACTCATTGAGCTGCGAGTCGAACCTGGTAAACATGGGCCAGTCCCTGGACTGGTTGAGTACGTTGTATACTTCGGTAAAGAAGGTGAGCCTCCTGCTTCCCAGGAAGAGCTGCTTGCTCAGCCTGAGGTCCAGGTTGAAATCCGTCTCCAGGCGCGAGGAGTTGACAGTTTCCATGTAATTGAAAGTTTCCGGGCTGATCCTGGTGTAAGCCTGTCCGCTCTTGATAGTCAAGGTTACGAAAGCGCCGAAATTCTTGAACACTGTCCCATACCAGAGTCCGGGGGCGAAGTCTTCGGGGAGCCGGAGGTTGAAGATGTAGCTGAAGCTGTGGGTCCGGTCTCCGCTCACCGGTCTGAGCGCGCTTGGGATGGAAAGGTATTCGCCTGTCACCGGGTCTATGCCCTTGAAAGCTGAAGCCGAGCGGATCTGGCTGCCCGTGGCCCGTGAAAAGGAGAGGGTGTAGCTCAGGTTCTGTGAATAGTACCTGCTGAATCTTTTGCTGATAGTCAGGTCAAACCCCTTGATATTGCCGCTGTCCAGGTTGGTGAGGAATACCCGGCGGGTACCGGTCTCCGGCTCCACCATCTCGCGTATCGAGACATTGCCGTCCACATCGCGGTTGAAACCCACGAAATCCAGCAGGAAATCGTTGCCCAGCAGCATCGAGAAGCCCGCTTCGAAGGCGGTGGTCTTGGAAAAGGTGAGGCCCCCGCGGTTAGGCGAGCTGTAGAACACGTCCAGGGGCGGCGGCTGGAAGAACTGGCCGTAGCTGAAGCGGATCTGCGAGTTGTCGGTGACCGGGAAGCCGATGCCCAGCCTGGGAGCAAAGACATCCCTTGTATCGACTTCCATCGGGATCACGGCCCCGCCGATGTTGGTCCTGTTCTGTACCGGGTCGAAATAGTCGTAGCGCAAACCGACATCGCAGATAAAATCTCCCAGGTCGAGCCGGTCCTGGGCGTAGGCGCTGATGATCTTCGGCAGGACATTGTTCATGTTATCTATGGAAGTGGAGGTCGGGGTCAAGGTATTGCGGAAGACATGCAGGTAATGGGCGTCCAGGCCCACCTTGGCCCTGTTGGTGCGGTTGATCTGGAAATCCAGGTCCGTCTTGATATTTTTCCCCACCTCCATCAGGGGCGCATAACGGATTAGCTGGCCGTACATCCTCGGGCCTTCCTTGTCGCTCACCCCGAAGGGGTTGTCATTTATCCCCTCGTAGATATTGTCGTAAAACATCGGGTCGTTCCTGCTGTTCGACTTGCCGTAGGGCAGGTATTTCTCGTTGCCGCCGATAACATCGCTCAGGGGGTTCCCTGCTTCATCGGTCATGTTCTTAAGGTCTTCCACGGTGAAGACATAGTCCTTGAAACTAAACCCGCCGACAGTATTTCTCCGCTCGATATTCTTGACCGAGGAATAATCGATGCTCCGGTCCCGGAAGTAGTTGCCCCTGACCTGCAGGTTGATATTCCTGCTGGCCGACTGGTAGATCACCCAGTCCGCGCCGCCGGTGAAAGAATGGGTCTTGGTGCGCGTGGCTTTATGGTCTTCGACCAGGAAAATTTCCTCGTGGTTGTAGTACCTGCGCTGGAAACGCGAGAAATGATGGGAGACCAGGAATTTGAGGTCTGTCGTAGGGGACCAGGTCAGTTTTGAGGAGGTAAGCCAGCGGTCTCCCTCGTTTCCGGGCAAGCGCACTGGATTGGAATTGTAGTAGAGCTCGGCCGCGGGATCATCGTACACTTTCCTCCTGGCCTCTCTGAAATCGTCGAGGGAAAACCTCTTTTTAATCAGGGGCTCGTTTTCCAGTACCCTGTTGATCCTTGCCTCGTAATACTCGTCGAAGCCGCGGAACCCGCCCACTTCAGAGCTGTGAGAGGGGGTGAAGTCCGCCCTGCCCTGCATCTCGCTGGAAACGAAGAAGTAGGCGTGCTTGACCGGGGCCACCGGCCCGCTCAGGTTAAGCTGCAATTCGTTGAAGCCGTAATCCGAGGTGCGCGGCTGCTGGCCGTCGGTCCTGAACCGCACCTTGCCCTTGATCTGCGGGCTGCCTTCCTGGGTCACGATATTGATCACGCCCGACTGGGCGTTGCCGTACTCGGCATTGAACCCCCCGGTGAGGATCTGCACTTCCTCCACGGCGTTAGTGCTGATCTCCAGGGGGTTATTGTCTTTTACATCCGGGTTATAGCTGCTGGCCTCCTCGATGAAAGTCTCCCCGTAACTGGGAGCCATGGGGGAGGCGGAGAAATTTTTCACCATCACCCCGTCGACAAAGACCACTTCCTCGCCGATACGTCCGCCCCTGATCTGGAAGCCGCGGTCCGATTTCTCCACCCCGGCCTGCAGCTCGATAACGTCATCCAGGCTGGAGGTGGCGATATTTTCGGCCATCTCCGCGGTGAAACGCCGCTTGGTCAGGGTATTGTCCCGGGGGACCAGTATCTCCGACTCTCCCTCGACCACCAGGGTCTCCAGCTCGAACACCGCGGAAGACATCTGGAAGTTGATCGTGGTAGTCTGCCCGGCCTGGATCCGCTGGTTCTGGACAGAGACACTCTGGTAGCCGGTATAGGTGGCGGTGATCGAATGAATACCCGGCGGGATGTTGAGGACAAAATAGTAGCCGTCGTTGTTGGCCACGTTGCCCAGCCTGGTGCCATCCACCATCACCTGGGCCCCGACCAGCGGCGCGCCGGTCTGTACATCGATTATCTTACCCTCTATCTTCCCGGTATTGATCTGCGCCCGGAGCGCTCCGGCGCCGAACACCCAGAAAACCAGGATTGCCGGACATACAATCTTTCTGATCATGGCGGTCTCCTTCAGGACAAAAGCAAAGTTTCCAGGTTCGAAACATGAAAGAACATTTTCGGTATTTCCGGTAGACCGGGCGGCAGTTCAGGAAGCCACCCGGGTGGTGTTGTACATGGCCAGGGCTGCGGCGGCCCAGAGCCTTCGCTCCTTGCCGGAATCCGGGAAAACCATCCTGACCTGCGGAAGCATGCTGCCCAGGCCTGCCAGGCTCTGCTCCAGCGACTTGATCAGTACCGGGTAGTTGACCGCATTCAGGCATCCGCCCCAGAAGATGACCTCGGGGTCGAATAATTTAACGAGGTCGATCAGGGCCAGGCCGAGATGCCGGTTTTTATTGACGATGATCTGGCGGGCGGCCCGGTCGCCCCCGAGCGCGGCGGTATAAATGAAGTTGGGGTCCAGGACATCCGGGCGGGACTTCATCATCGTGGCCATCCGGGAGCCCGGGTCCTGACGGATTATCGAGAGTGCCTTGTAAATCAAGGCCCTGGGACAGGCCAGCTCGGCAAGCGAGTACAGACAGTTTTCCCGGCCCAGGCTCCCCGGCTGTGTGTGCGTCACCCCGGGAAGGCTCCCATCCGGCGGTCCACCTGCCGCAACAACCCGGTCGTCAACAAAAACGCCGGCGCTGATCGATTCCCCGTACCAGATATAGATAAAATTCCTGTACTGTTTTCCGGAGCCGCTCTGCTTCTCCGCTATGGCCAGGGAATTGGCCAGAGAATCGCAGCAAGTGGGAATTTTCAAGCTCTCTTCGAGGATTTCCCGGGCCCTGACAATACTCAACTCCCTGCCGTTAAGCCTTAAACAGGCGGCACGGCTCTCAGTGAAAAAAATATCCCCGCAAATACCTATTCCCCTGATCCTGTTTTTGTGCACCCTGCAGCAATTGAGGATCTCGATGATGGTGCTGAGGATCCTCTCGCAGACAGACAGCTCCTCTGCCGGCCTGTAATCCTCAGTCGCAAGGTCTACCACCAATTCACCGGTGTCTTTGTAGAGCCCGGCATTGATGCCCCTGGTAACTTCCACCCCGATATAACAGGCGTTGTTATGATTGTTGTTGCCGACCATCCGAGAGAGTCAATCAAGGGGTATGCCGTAAACCAGGCTCCAACTTACGGGCCTCGAGATACCGGCCTGGTGAAAAGTACAATCCGCTTCCGATTGTCAGTCTGTCGAATTAAAAGCAAACATTGTACCCGTTAAAACTCGACTGGCGTGGTATATATCTGTATATTTTACAGCAAGTTACAAAATTCGCGTTTTCGGCGGAAACGAGCTGCCGTGATTTTTTATTCACACTCTCTACCCGGGCATGCAACCAGAAAAAAGCCGGGGCGAAATGACGCTTGATAGTTTACTTCGCTGGATAAATTCTTGAAATTGAGGAAATACCTTAAAAATCAGAGTATGGCGGGATTCGAGTTCAAGATAAAGGCATCGAGGCGTGGTCGGATCAGGCGGAATAAAAGAAATTTTCGATTTTCTGTGATTTTTTATTCACAGTGTGATTCTATTTTCACGAAAGGCTTGGTTCAGCCGGTCTCTGCCGGTACAGGTTTTCTCTTAATTTGAAATCACTGATTTTTCGCGACAGCCACTCCCTGGTCCTGCCCAGTTTCTTTGCCGTGGCCGACACGTTCCAGTCGGACTTCTCGAGTTTCTGCAGGAGGAACCTTTGCTCGAAACCATTGACCGCGGATTTATAATCATCCGGCTCGCACGACTGGGAGAGTCTCCGCTTGTCGCCGGTCCCCAGGAAACTTGCCACCATCGAGGCGGTCACCCTGCCCTCGGCCAGGAAATAGATATTCTCCACGAAATTCTTCAGCTCCCTCACATTGCCTGGCCATTCATAAGTCATCAGTGTTTCCATGGCCTTCCTGGTGAAGGACAGCTCTTTGCTGCCGTGTTTATCGGCCTGCTTGCCGCAGAAATGGTCCAGCAGCAAGGGGATGTCTTCGGGACGGTCCCTCAGGGAGGGAATGGCTACATGGAACACTTTCAAGCGGTAATATAAATCCTCCCGGAACCTGCCCTGCTGCACAAGTTCTTCAAGCTCGCTATTGGTGGAAGAAATGAAGCGGACATTGATTTTTTTCACCCTGTCGCTGCCCACCGGCTTGATCTCTTGCTCTTCTATTACGCGCAGCAGGGTCTTCTGAAACCCCAGGCTGGTTTCGCCTATCTCATCCAGGCACAGGGTGCCGCCGTCAACCGTCTCCAGGATCCCGATCCTGTCGCTGACCGCTCCCGTGAAAGCACCCTTGACATGCCCGAACAGCTCGGATTCCAGCACGCTGTCCGAAATAGAAGCACAGTTCACCGTCAGAAAGGGCTTCTCTTTCCTTTCGCTGTTGGAGTGGATATACTTCGCCAGCAGCTCCTTGCCGGTCCCGCTTTCCCCGGTTACCAGGACATTGGCGGCGCTCTTGTTGACCTTGAACAGGTATTCGAAGATGGAGCGCATTTTCTGGCTGCGACCGATAATTTCCGTGCTGGAGTTCTTTTCGAACAGCAGGCTGGTTAATTTTTCCACCTTCTTGCGCTCTCCCAGTATCTCGAGCTCCATCTTGAGCATTTTATAGGCAATCGGAGAAAAGGTCTCGGCTACCAGATCGATGTATTCCTTGCTGATGACCCTGGTAGTGAAATACGCCTTCTTCAGTTTCTGCAGGTCGATCCTGAGACTCCCGGTCCTCCGGACAATCCCGGCGAAACCTTTCTCGGTAGCCGGCTCGAAGAGGAACTTGCCGAAACAGAAACAGCCGATGAATTCAGAGTTGATAAACACCGGCAGGTAAACATCGATCAGGCCGGCGTGGCAGGTCTCCACCAGGGGCTTCCTGGTCTGCATCATGATTTCGAAGACCCGCTTTTCATCCCGGCATTTTCTCAGCCCCTCGGGATCCGCCTGGACAGTCCGGCAGAATTCGCTGTCGCCGCAGACCTCGTTTTTGCCCAGCAGGTCGTACTTTTTGTCTGCCGGGGCAAAGGAAAAATTGAAGTTGGTGGTCTTCCTGAACAACTGCCATTGCTCCTGGAAGAACTTCAGCGCTTCAACGTTTCCGGCTATTTTATTTTCGGGGTTTAACATCTGAGCCGCTTCGTTTTTTTCAACGACTGGCCTGTTGAGTCTTGGGGGATCGAAGATTGTCAGGGCAGTTATGATTGTTCTGGTTTACCGCCGGTTTGCGAATTACAGGAGTCAGGAGACAGAGAGCTCTTTCAGTTTCAGGGCGCTGATTTTCCGCGACAGCCACTCCCTGGTTCTTCCCAGCGCCTTGGCCGTGGCCGAGATGTTCCAGTCGTACTTCTCGAGTTTGCGCAGGAACAGCTTGCGCTCGAACTCCGCGAGTGCAGACTCGTAATCATCGATCTCGAACTCGGAGCCGGTTGAATGCTGATCGACTTCCCCTTCGAGATAACTCAAGACCAGGGAGACATTCACCTGTCCCTCTACCAGGAAATAGAGGTTTTCGACAAAATTCCTCAGTTCTCTGATATTTCCCGGCCATTCATATTTCATCAGCTTCTCCATCGCCTTCCTGGTGAAAGAAAGCTGCTTTTCGCCGTACTTCTCCCCGCGCAGGCGGTAGAAGTAATCTATCAGCAGGGGGATGTCCTCCGGACGCTCTCTGAGGGGAGGAATGGTAACGTTGAAGACCGAGAGACGGTAATACAGGTCCTCCCTGAATTTGCCCTCGGCAACCAGTTGCAGGGGATCCTTATTGGTGGAAGCGATGAACCTTACGTTGATTTTTTTGATGATATCGCTTCCTACCGGCTTGATCTCTTTTTCCTCTATCACCCGGAGCAGCCTTTTCTGAAAAGCCTGGCTGGTCTCGCCGATCTCATCCAGGCACAATGTCCCGCCGTTGACTGTCTCCAGGATGCCGATCCGGTCCTTGACCGCCCCTGAGAAAGCTCCCCTGACATGCCCGAACAGCTCGGATTCCAGGATCTGGTCGGAGAGCGAGGCGCAGTTTACCGTGAGGAAAGGCTGGTCCTTTCTCCTGCTGTTCAAGTGAATGTACTTGGCCAGCAGCTCCTTGCCGGTACCGCTCTCGCCGTAAATGTACACGCAGCCGTCGCTCTTGTTGATCTTGCCCAGGTATTCGAAAACGTTCCTCATCTTATCGCTGCGGCCGATTATCTCATCGGAGAAATGCCGGTTAAAAAGCAGGGAGCTGAGTTTCTCGACTTTCCGTTTTTCTTCCAGGATATCCACTTCCATCTCTATCATCTTGCAGGCGATCGGGGTGAAAATCTGGGTCAGCAGGTCGATATAATCCCTGGTCAGCACCCTTGTGCTGAAATAGGCCTTACCCAGTTTTTCGCGGTCGATTTCGAGATCGGCCGTCTTGTCGAGGACTTCCCGGTAATGTTCCTCGCAAGGGGACTCGAAGAGGAACTTGCCGAAGCAGAAATACCCGATAAACTTGGACTCGATAAAAATAGGGATAAAGACATCGATCAATCCGGCATGGCAGGTTTCGATATAAGGCTTGCGGGTTCGGGACATGATCCCGATCAGGCGCCTCTCATCGCAGCACCTTCTTTTGCCCTCGGGGTCGGACTGGACTATTTTGCAGAAGTCCGTCTCCCTGTTGATCTCGCCGGAAGGTTTCAGCATGCTGTACCTTTTGTCCACCGGCACGAAAGAGTAATTGAAATCTGTAATGCTCCTGAAGATCTCCATCAGCTCCTGGAACAGCTCGAGGTGCTTCATTTTTTTCAGGGGCTTTTCTTCTATTTTCAGCATCCTGCACTCCAGCCTGTTCACCGGCAGCTAAACTAGAAGTATGCGGTTATTAATTCTAACATGCCGGACAACCATTTTCAACCACTAATCCTGCAGGCCCCGGCACTCTGACCGAAGATCCCTTGCGGCAGCACACGATTAAAAAGGGATACCCCGCTGAACCCGGGGCATCCCTCTCGTTTTTCCAGGCGACAACCCAGCCATGTTATTTCCCGCCCGCCGCCCGGTCATTAACCACGGCGATTCTAAAAACCGGGAGCCGTCCGCCCTCTCAGCCTACTTTCAGGAAGATCTTGCGGTTATACATCCAGTAGACCATGTACCAGAACACCGCCAGGACCAGAGTGGAATGTATGATCGCGCCGGGGTCGCCGAGCGGCCCGAGCGCCCAGCCGGTGAAGACCCGGATCCAGGAGATGACAGAGCCGCGCAGCAGGCTGACCAGCATGTAGATGGCGATGGAGTTCATCCCGACCACCACGAAGACGAAGCTCCATTTCCTCCAGCCCCTGATCTCGATTAGCCAATAGAAGACCGCCATCAGCAGGGCGGCCCAGCCGGCGCTGTAGATCGTCCAGGAAGGGGTCCAGATCCTTTTGACCACCGGAATGACCGGGCTCAGCAGGTAGCCGATTACGATGCCGGCAACCCCGGCCAGCAACAGGTACCACACCTTGGACATCTCCCTGACCTCCCTGCGGAGAAGCTCCCCGGTGATGACCCCGAAAATCACCGTGGCGATCGAGCCGAAAGCGTTCATGCCGGTATAGCCGCCCGGCGACAGGGACCCGAAGACCCAGAGCTCGACTGCGGAGTGGAAATTGGCATTCTTGGCCCAGGGGCCTCCAGGCCCCACGCCCGGCCAGAACTGGAAAAGCAGGAAGTCCGCAGCCAGGATCGCAAAAGCGGCGATAAATTGGGTCTTGATCCCCCTGCCGAGCACGAAAAAGGCGAAGAAATAGGCCACTGCGATCTGCTGCAAAACCGTTGTCATGTCGAACACCAGCTCGTCCCGGTGGATGCAGACCCGGCCTACTCCCAGCAGGAGCAGGATGAGCGACCGCCTCCAGACATGCTTGAAAATATGCGGCCGGGTTTCCCCCCGCTGCTGCCGGACTGCGAAAGCGAAAGGCATGGCCACGCCGACGATAAAAATAAAGGACGGCTGGATCAGGTCCCAGAGCACGCAGCCTTCCCAGGCCACGTGGTCGACCTGGCGGGCGAGCCACTCCCAGCCGGGGTTGTCAGCCAGCACGCTCAGCCCGAAACCCGCCGAGACCATCAGGAACATGGTGAACCCCCGGTAGGCATCGAGGGAAAGGAGGCGTTTTTGCTTGGTCAGCTCAGGGCTCATCGGGTCTTTTCTCCTTGCTGGAAGCATGGTCTGGACAATCCGGGAGGGGCCGCCGCGGTCCCGGCCGGCGAACCGGGCTGCCGGCTCAGGCTGCCAACCCGGACGGGATAAACACGCACTGAAACCCTGCCGGTCAAGGCCAGGGTCAAGACGAATAATAACATCTGCAACGGGCATAAGCAAGCCGCAGGGAAATCCGGGCCGGGCAGCCGGAATGAGCAGGCACAAAGGGACAGAGGCGCAAAGGCCCCACCGCCCTAATACGGGCAAGGCATGCCTTGCCCCTACGGTAAAATACAATGTCGAAGCCATGCCCCCAGCTTGGCAGCCTCGCGGCCCGGGCACACCTCCCCATCCCGGCCGGCTTGATTTATATTAACAAATCTGTTACTGTGAACGTTAAATATTCGTGTTTGTTTACTGAACCCTGAGTTGATCCTGTTTGCCTGCCGGGAATTACCGTGCGAGAGGTAGCCATGCCCACCCGAAAACCGGCCGCCGTCTTCATCCCTGTAATGCTGCTGACCGGCCTGCTCTATCTCCTCGATGCACCGCCCGTTGTCCGGGCAGGGACTTTGCCGGCAGAGACCAGGTACAAGGAAGACGTCAACCGGGACGGGAATGTCAACGTTACGGACGTGATCGCCCTGCTGCTGTTACAGCGCAATGACCCCGGCAACCCCGACGGCGACTACGACGGCAACGGCAAGGAGGACATCGCAGATGCCATAGCCTTGTTGCTGGCGATCAGGGACGGCAGGCTGACACCGGTGCAAGAGCAATTGCCCGATCCCGGAGATACAACGACCATCTATGGCATCACCATGGTCTCGGTCCCAGGCGGCACGTTCCAGATGGGGTGCGACACTACGGAGCCGGATGAAAGACCCGTGCACACGGTAACGGTGGATCCATTCCTGATGAGCGTTTTCGAGATAACCAACGTCCAGTATGCCGCCTACCTCAACGAGGCGCTGGCCGGAGGCGAGATAACCGCAGATGCGGACAGCGTAAAGGGGGTCTCCGGCCTATTCAGAGGCAAGACTTACATGGAATTTTACGAAAGCGACGACCTGAAAAACAGCTGCTGGATAAGTTACGACGGAAGCAGTTTCGAGGTCCAGCCGGGCAAGGAGAGATGGCCCGTGGTCTGGGTGACCTGGTACGGGGCCTATGCTTTCGCCGAGCATTACGGCCTGGGCCTGCCCACCGAGGCCCAGTGCGAGTATGCTTCCCGGGGCGGGCGGCAATATGAATTCGGTACCATCAGCGGGAGAATAAACACCGAGATAGCCAATTACGGCCAGGTTATCGGCTCCGCGCGGGTGGTGGGCAGCTATGCTCCGAATCCTTTCCGCCTGAGGGACCTGGCGGGTAATGTCAGTGAGTGGTGCTACGACTATTATGATTCAGAGTACTATAGCAAAAGCCCGGAGCTGAACCCGGCGGGCCCCAATTTCGGCGCTGCCCGCGTGACCAGGGGTGGAGGCTGGAACAACTGCGACTTCTCCCTGCGCTCGTCCAACCGTACTTTCCAGAAACCCTATTACAAAATCAGCTACATCGGCTTCCGGGTGGTGCGCCGTTAGCTCCACAGGCAAACATGCCGGAAAACGTCCGTATCTTCCACTACATCTCAGGCCGGACCTCTCCGGCTGTAACAGCGCCCGTACCCGCACTCCGGTACCCGCAGCAAATCATTTCTTCTTCCCACGCTGCGAGACCATGTCCCCGAACTTCCCCAGCAGCCCGTACTTGTTGAGCCAGGTGGTGTACATGATCCCCACTGCGCCCTCGGTCTTATCCAGCGATTCCAGCCAGGTGGCTACGTTGTCCAGGTTGTCGGCGTCGTAGTAGGCGGCGGCCAGGGTCTTGAACCCCAGGCCGGAGAAATGGGCCAGGCTCTGGTCCCTCTTGCCGTGGTACCAGCAGACGATGTTCAGGTCCCTGGGGATATACTCCCAGGCGCCGTAGAAATCCTCATCCACCAGGTAATAGTAGTCCCGCTTGTTGGCGTTGTGGCTCGGGTCGAACATGTCCGACCAGATAAAGAGCTCCGCCCCGGGGTTGATTTCCCTGATGATCCGGGCCTGGCGGGTAACGCAGTCCCCGAGGATCTGCGCCGCGGACAGGCCCCTGCTCCTGCAGGCTTCGCAGGAGGCTGCCACACGGATTTCATCCGCGTTCAGAAAATATTTATCCGTTTTGAAAACCTGCCGGTAGATCCTGGCCTGCCTGCGCCAGATCTCATAGACCGCCGGCTCTGACATGCAGATCGGGGTCTGGCCCTGGTAGATCGCCGTGCCCTGATAGTAGCTCACCCGCAGGCGGGTTCCCTCCTTGATCCTGCCTCCCGGCAGGAGTTTTATCCCGGGCCCGTCATGATCGAAGAGGAAGTTCAGCATGAGGTCCTCGACCCTCTCGAAATCGCGGCCTTCCTGGTAGACCGCACCGCTTTGCTCATCTTTCACCACCAGCGGCGTCCCCGGGCGCCGCAGCAGGTTGACCAGGCCCACCTCTTCCACTTCCAGGCCGTCCAGCCAGAACCTTCCGGTCTTGCCGCCCCAGACCCCGAGAGAGACAGCCACCTTCTGGTAGCTCTTGCTGTTGAAACCCGCCTGTACTTTTATCCAGCCGGTAGTCCCGGGGACCTGTGGGTCGAAAAAACACAGCCGCCGCTCGCCGTCGCCCAGCGCCTCCACCCGGAAGCGGCCGGAACCGAAAGGATCGGAAGGATTCAGGCCCTCGGTCTTGACCCAGAAGCTGATCCGGTAAAGGCGGTAGGGCTTGACTTCTATCTCCTGGATCAGCCGCCCGTCGTCGCGTTGCTTGCCGAAATTCTCGAAACGCAGGCTGGCGCTGCCCTCCTTGAAGACCTCGTTGTCCACGAAAGCCACCTGGACATCCTCGTCGGGGAAGCTGAAACCAACCACCCTGCCGTCCCCGGACTGCTCAAAGCCGCCGTTGACCAGACCCACCGCAGGGTCGGGCACGTGCCGGGCCTCGGCGGCCCCGGCGATAAACAGCGCATCCTTCACCGGCAGGCCTTCCGCCAGGTTTTTGTCATGGGTCAGCATGAAAGCGTTGTAGCCCACGTTCATCACCTGGGGGATCAGCTCCAGGCCGTACTGCCCGGCGATCCTCACGATCTCGTTAACTATCTTGAAGGCATAGGGCGAATCCAGGTCGAGCCGCTCTGTGGGGCCTGAGAGCACCATGCCGTTGAGGCCGTGCTGCGCAGCCTCTTCTGCAATCCGGCGGATTTTCCCTGTACCTTCATCTCCCAGGTTTTCATAGCTGACATATACCCAGCGATAGGGATAGACCCTGGCTTCCCCGCGCGCCGCGGCCAGCGGCTGGAGAACGGCGAACAAGGACAGCAAAACGAGCAGGCGCTTCATAGTCATGCCTCCTTTTGACCTGGACTATTCATAGACCAAGGGTTCAGAAATCAGGGCCTAAAAGCACGTTGAAATATTGAGGATCTCGAGTATATAGGCTGTCAAGGGCCGTTTCCATTCCTGGGACAGCAACATTCGGCGAGCAGGCCTTAATTCCATAATAAATTGGAAATATAACAGTTACACT
>JAFGTO010000560.1 GCA_016934095.1 Candidatus Glassiibacteriota bacterium | reverse complement strand
TGCGTCAGCCGAAGACTTGCGCCGTATTTTGCGCAACAACATCAGGTTTGCGGGCGGCCTGCCAGCAGCACTTCCTTGATCCGGAAATCCGCCCTGGGGGAGGCGGGCGTTATTTCCGCTGCCACCAGGTCCGCCTCGAAACCAGGGGCGAGCGCGCCCACCTTGCGCCCGGACGAGCCATCCAGCAGGCCGGTGAGGCGGGCCGGCACTGTCGAGCACATCAGCGAGGCCTGTCGCACCGCCTCATCCAGGGGCAGGCCCGGGTGGCGGCGCTGGTAGACCCCCTCTGTCTCATCATGCAGCAGGGCCACTGTATTGGCGAACACGGTGTCCATGTTCACTGCCGAGCCGAACAGGGTGCTGGCCTCGCAGGTAGCCACCTCCGGCCGGTGGTTGCGGACAAGTCTGCCCCGGCTGTCGCGCCGGCCCTCGACCGTGAGGTAGTTCCCGCGGCGGTCGTAGTTGCCCAGGATCCCATTGATCTCGAACTCCCCTTCCGGCGGCTCGGTGGCGAACATGCAGTCGCTGACCGCCGCCACCCGGCCGGGCTCCTTGCGCGCGATCACGTCCCGCACGATCGGCCGGTGGATATGCACGAAATCCACGATGAGCTCCACGGCCAGGCGGTCATCGCACAGGGCGCCCTCCAGGGTGCCCCCTCCGTGGAAAGCCTTGGTCGAGGACCCGGTGGGGCCGTTGAGCAGGTGGATGAAATAGCTCAGGCCGTGGTCCACTGCGCGGCGGAGCTGTTCGGCGGTGGGCTTGCAGTGCCCGGCGGCCACCACCAGGCCGGAGTCGACCGCGTGGTCGATCAGGTCCAGGCTCTGTTCGCCGAACTCTGGGGCGATGTTGACAATACGCACTGCGCCGGTGGCGGCCAGCCTGTCGAGGATGCCGCGGTCCGGCCGGTAGATGTGCTCCGGGTTCTGGGCGCCGCAGTTGTCGGGGTTCATGAAAGTACCCTCGACCAGCGCTCCGCAGAGCTCGGTGCCCTGGGGCGACCCGGCCCAGCGGCGGCGGAACAGGGCCATGCCCTCGAGCACGGTCTCCAGCTCATCCAGGGGCCCGGCCAGGGTGGCCAGGAAAATCCCGGTGACGCCCCTGCGGACCAGGTGGCGGGAGACTTCCTCCAGGCGGTCCGCGTGGCTGCCTGGGTCGGCCAGACCCTTGATCAGGGCTATCCCGTCGTTGATATGCAGGTCGATCAGGCCGGGCATCAGGTAGGCGTCGCCCAGGTCCAGCACCCGGCAGTCCTGCTGCGGCCCGGGCCTGAAATCTCCGATACGGGCGATCCTGCCGTTGACTATCTCAACTGTTCCACTGACTACACCCTCCGGGGTTACCAGCCGGGAACCGGTCAGAAACAAGCGTCTCAGCTCACTCACTCTTGCTGCTTCTCCTTTCGCGTATCCTCTCTCTGATCTTCAATTATCTCAACCCTGCTGCAGTCTCTCGCGCACCAGCCGGCTGACCAGGCTGCCCTCGCAGCGGCCCTTGAGCCGCGCCATCACCGGCCCCATCACCTTGCCCATCTCGGCCGGGGAGGAAGCCCCGCTGGCTGCGACAACCTCCTCGATCACTTGTTTGATCTCCTCTTCGCCCGCCTGTTCCGGCAGGTAGCGGCGGACTATGCCTAGCTCGGCCTGGTGGCTTTCCACCAGGTCCTGCCGTCCCCCTTTGCCGAACTGCTCCACCGCGTCCGCGAGCTTCTTTGCATAACCCGCCACGATCCCGGTAACCACCTCGTCGGAGAGCTCCCTGGAGCCGCCTTCCCTGGTTTTTTCCAGCATGAGCTGGCTTTTCAGCATCCTCAGGACCCGGGTCGAGAGCTCGTCCCGGTTTTTCATCGCCGTCCTCAGGTCGGCGACCAGCCTGTCTTCCAGGGACATGTTCCCCCCTTGTTAAAAGATCACCAATCCGTTTATAGTGGCTGTCAAAATAATTTTCAGGTTGAAGTGGGGCTGCAAACTTACAAGCTCAACATACTGTTCAAGCCACTTTTTTTTGTTCTTTTGCGAACAAAAGAACCAAAATTCTTTACGGGCCGCAACTCCCCGGCCTTATGGGAAATTACCGGATTACGAGTTTATGAAGCTTTAGAACGCTCCTTTTTCACCTGCCTGCTTTCGCCTGCAAACCTGCCGCTTGATCACTCTAGTTCCTGGATACGGAGCTGATTCCTCTCATAGAAAACAACCGGATGTTGAATTATAAACCAAACCTGCGGTTTGAGCAGGCTGCAAGAAGGCATGCCCGGGTTCCTCATTCCATCCAGGCTTAAATGGGATTTCTTTTAGCGGAGCGCTTGTATTATGCCTCCGTAGCGGCCCTGTTTCTGCCCCTCAGCCGCCCCTCTAGCCAACGTTCGGTTGCGAGACCTGCCCTGTATTCCCCCAGAACAATTTAAAAGGAATGAAATTTTGACAACCACGACAATTCAAAAAGAAAAAACTTTTGACAATAGCTCTAGACTAATTATCTGGGTGCCGAACGGAGATACAACTTAAGGGAAGGCGTATGGAATGTAAAGACTTAAAGGGGCGTTGAAAAAGCCTCAACGCCCCGAAGTGAAATTTATTACGCCATTGGCTGTCAAGGGCAAAACAAGCCGTTTCCAGTGTAACTTTAAGATTTTTTGTATGTTATGCGATTATTGCTCTCTTGCCGCACGTCGTTGTCCCAAGAGTGGAAACGGCCCTTGACAGCCTTTACCCAAGATCCATAAATATTTGAGGTGCTTATAAATCAGGCTTTCCGGCGGTGGGGCTGTCGCCTGGGGCGGATTTAAGACTCCCCTCGAGCCAAGCTGCGGGGAATGCGTTCGCTATCCAATTCAAAAATTCTCTGCGGCCACGATAGTCTCACTCTCGGTAACAACCAGGTCCACGGGCACATCGTGGGGCAGCACCGGCAGCGGCTCGACCACCTGGAAACCATAGGCCGGGGCCAGGGCCGGTGCCCGCCTGCCGGCCAGCACCCGGTCGTAATAGCCTTTGCCGAACCCCAGCCGGTGCCCCCGGCGGTCAAAGGCGACCCCGGGCACAACCGCCAGGTCCCATTCACCAGGCCCCACCGGACTGTACGACCCGGGAGGCGGCTCCAGGATACCGTACCGGCCGGCCACCAGGTTGTCCAGGCCGGAGATCTCCACCACCTCCAGGTCCGGGCGGCCCTGCCCGACCAGCGGGACACAGACCCTCCTGCCAGAGGCCAGGGCATCCCCGATCAGCCGGCGGGTGTCCACCTCCCCGGGCTTGCTGCTGATAAAGATGAACGGGAAGCGGCACTGTCTCCAGACGGAGGTTTCCTCGACACGGCGGCGGATAGCCTCGCCCAGGGCCATCAGACTGCTTTCCGGCTCGCTGCGGCGGCGCTCCAGCATCGAGGTGCGGATGCGCTGTTTTTCCGCCTTGATTTTTTCGACCCGCTCCCGGTCAGGCTCCGGCATGGGGTTACCTGTTCCTTGCGTGGTTCCAGGCAGGATCAGCCTGTCCCGCTGCTGCGGGCAGGCGGGGGATAGCTGCCGAATTTCTTCCGGTAAGTCTCGCGGTAGAGCTGCCGGTAGCGCCGGGCGGAATGGACCCAGCTAAAATCGGCGGCGAACGCATTGTCCATCATGCGGCGCCACTGCTCCGGCCGGTTGCGAAAATAGTCCAGCGCCCCGGCCACGGTCTCCACCAGCGCCCCGGCCGAGTATTCCCTGAACTTGAAACCGGTGCCGTGCCGGGGGTCGCTGCGGACATCGACCACCGTGTCCTCCAGGCCCCCGGTGGCCCTGACTAGCGGGACCGTGCCGTACCTGAGGCTGTAAATTTGGCTCAGGCCGCAGGGCTCGTACCGGCTGGGCATCAGGAAAAAGTCGCTCCCGGCCTGCACCAGGTGGCTCAGGCGCTTGTCGAAAGCTATCCGGCAGGCGAAACGCTCCGGGAAGCGCCTGGAGAACTCCTGCACCAGGTCCTCGTACCGGGTGTCGCCCCTGCCCAGCACCACCACCTGCAGGTCCAGCCTCATCAGCTCCTCGACCGCCCCGGCGAGCAGGTCGAACCCTTTCTGCTCGGCCAGCCTGGTAACCATGCCGATTAACGGGGTGCCCGGCCTCCGGGGCAGGCCGGCCTCCTGCTGCAGCGCGTCCTTGCAGCGGGCCTTGCCGCTGAGGTCCGCGGGGCTGTAATTGCAAGGCAGCAGGCTGTCTGCGGCCGGGTCCCAGGCCCGGTAGTCGGCCCCGTTGAGGATACCGGTAAGCTTGTCCCGGTAACTGTGCAGCAGGCTGTGCAGGCCGCAGCCGTATTCCTCTGTCTGTATCTCCGCGGCGTACCCTTCGCTTACCGTGGTCACCGAATCGGCGAAAACGATCCCGCCTTTGAGCAGGCTCATTTGGCCGTAGTATTCCAGGCCCTCAGGGGTGTAATACGAGCGGCCCAGCCCGGTGAGCTGCATCCGACTCTCCGGGAACAGGCCCTGGTAGCCGAGGTTGTGGATGGTGAAGACC
>JAFGTO010000559.1 GCA_016934095.1 Candidatus Glassiibacteriota bacterium | reverse complement strand
GTGGCCCTCTCCCACCGCGCGGTGCACAAGATAGGGTTTGAATGCCAACTGGGTCAAAGCGGCCCCGCGCCAGGCATAACCGCTGATCAGCAGCCTGCTCTCTTCGGCGAAATAGGCCACGTTGCGCCCCTGGCTCCGCTTGAGCGGGGCATAGACATTCCCGCCCACGGCAAAAGCCACGGCCAGGCTGTCGTAGCCGGCGGAAAGCCAGTGGTCCGGGTCGAGACGGATACGCAGCAGGACCCCGGGCACGCTGCGCGGGGGCACGGCCTCCGAGGTGATATAGTCGAGAAACCGCTCCCGGCTGCCTATGGCCGTGGCCGGCACGCGGGAGACTTCCTCTTTTTTCCCGCTCTCAGCTTTCTGCTGCTTGAAAGTAGAATCCCCGTCCAGGCGGTACTCTTTCTTCAGCTCCAGCAGCTCGAGCCCGGGATGGGCTGTCAGGTCGCAGGCCGAGCCGATAGCTACCAGGGTCCCGCCCTCGGCCACCCAGCGCTTGATTTTTTCCATGCCCTGCTTGCCCAGGGCCTCCGGGTAGTCCCAGCCTTGGGGAAAAACCAGGACATTGTAGCGCTCGAGCTTCACTCTTTCCAGGTCCCCGGCCCTGACCGCGGTAACCCGGACCCCGTACTGCTGCTCCAGCACGTAGCGGCAGGCCCCGGCCGAATAAGAATGGGTGGGGGTGTCCCAGATGAGGAGCACCCCGGGAGCCGGCAGGTAGTGCACGTTTTCACTGCCGAAATTCACCCCTTCGGTGGTCCATCCGCTGGCCGCGGGATAGAAACTCACCCCCCGGCTGTTTTCGATCCCGGCGATGATCTGCGGCAGGTCGCCGCCGTTCTCCTTCACCGGCACGATCAGGCTTCCCCTGCCGAAAGCCGCGCCGTCCAGGGTAAAGGCCTTGTCGCTGGAGTAGACCCGCACTCCCCGGCCGAAAAGCTCGGCCAGGGCGGCCATGCACCCGTTCCCCCGCCCGTCCAGCAGGTAAGCCAGCCCGGCCGGACTCCTGGCCGCGGAGGGCCCGGGGGCGAGGTCCTCCCGGCTCACCCGGGGGTATTCGCCGCCGGGCAGGTTGTCCGTGCGGTAGCATTCCACGCCGAAAGACAGCGGGAGGCACCAGGCGGTAACATCGTAAACCTGGTGCGGCAGGCCCGCGGCCAGCCGTCTCTCCTGTTCCTCGACATAGCTCCTGTCCATCTCGACCCGGGTCTCCAGCAGGTTGGCCGCCAGGCGGCAGGCCTCCTGGCGGGCGGGGACCACGTAAGTGCCAGCAGGGAATTCCTGACGGGAAATCCTGCGGTTGTCCGCCGCAGCCACCCCGGAACAGGCAAAGCCCTGCCCGGCCTTTCTGACTTCTATCCCGTTGTCCAGCAGCAGCCTGACCAGCTTGAGCGAGGTACAGGGCCTGTCCGCCACCGGTATCAGGTAAGCCTTGTTTGCAGGCACGGTGGATGGTGGCGTGCGGGTGGCCACGAAGTCCCGCAGCAGTGCCTCGCGACTGGCCGAGGCCAGCTCGGCCGTGGCGAAAGCCGCCACTGCGTGGTGGCGCACGGTCTCCAGGTAGGACATCTCGGTCTCATCCTCGCGTCTGGCCACCAGGCCGCGGCTCGAGGCCTGCTCGTAAGTAAGCCCCACCGAGCCGCTCAGCGAGGGCCAGGTGCAGCCGTACCCCGGGAAAAAGGCATCGAACAGCTCGCCGGTCCAGTACTTGAACCCGAACCTGTCGAACCAGCAGGCGTTGTTCCTGCCGAATTCCTCGTTCCACCTTACCTGCTGCTCCGAATAGTACGGGTTGACCGGGGGAGCCACCGGCGGGAAATAATAGGTGGCATCCGAGCCCATCTCGTGAAGGTCCACGAAGACGTGGGGGTACCACTCGAGGTAGGCTTTCACCCGGCCCCGGCTCTCCGGCTGTGTCTGCACGTACCAGTCGCGGTTCATGTCGAACAGGTAGTGGTTGGTGCGGCCCCCCGGCCAGGGGGCGCGGCGCTCGGCCGCCGCCGGGTCCGAAGCCGGCTTGCTCCCGGTGGTCCTGCGGAAATAGTTCACGAAGAAATCGCGCCCGTCCGGGTTCTGGACCGGGTCGATCACCACCAGGCATTCCCTGAAAATGCGCTCCACCAGGGTGTCCTGCTGTGCGGCAAGCAGGTGGTAAGCCAGGAACAGCCCGGCATCCCCGCCCGAGGGCTCGTTCCCGTGGATGTTCGCGGCGATCCAGACCACCACCGGCAGGCTGCCGGTCAGCTCCTCCCTGCGCCGGGCATCCAGGGAAAGCGGAAAGGCCAGCTCGCGCAGTCCGGCTTTCAGGCGGTCCAGGTCCTCCAGGCGCTCCCGGCTGCCGATCACCAGGTAATAGAGGGCCCGGCCCTCCCAGCTCTTGCCGTGGCTGAACAGCGCGGCCCGCGGGCTGGCTTCCGCCAGGGCTTTCAGGTACTTCTCGCACTCGGCGTGGGTGGTGATGTTCTCACCCCAGTCGAAACCGACTACCCCGGCCAGGGTCGGGACTGCCGTGTCGTAGCCGGTACCCGGCAGGATCTTTCCGGCTGACGTGCCGGAGCCGCTCAGGCCCGCGGCCTGGCAGCACAACAGGATAAACATCGCCGCAATGGTCCGGTAAGACATCACAGGCTCCTTCGTTTAGTTTATCGTTTAACAAGCTGGCGGTACCCCTGAATGCAGGATTCGCCCTAACCCGATAATTTTTATAAGGACTTTATCCTGTGCATTATAAAATGCCGGTGGGCGCGGGCTGGCAGCCTTTTTGCTTCGGCACTGGCATTCGGTTAAACCGACCGGCGGGAGAAGGGCAAAAAGGATGCCAGCCCGCGCCTGACAGAGCACAGAGCTTACTCGTTGCTAGAATTTAAATAAGTTGCCCTAAATGATACCAGAGGCTGCAGGCACAGGCAAGAGCTTTTTTTAGACCGGAGCGCCTCCGCCGGTCCGGGCTGTCAGGCTTGCACGGGCGCCCCCACTTTGATTATCTTTCCCGTAAGCCGCTGTCCTTCCAGGCTTACCTGCAGCAGGCAATGGTTTATCACTCGCCACCTCCAGCCACCGGAGACCCGGAATGAAAAATACTCGTTTTCCACCGGATAAAAAACTCAGCCGCCGCGGCTTCCTGGAATATACAGGCGCAGGACTGGCCTGCGCCCTGGTCCAGTCCTGCGCCCCGGGCAAACCCGGGCCGCAGGAGGAGCGGCTACAGGGCCGGCCGAACATAGTGCTGATAATCGGCGATGACATCGGCTGGCACGATGTAAGCTACCACGGCTCGGAGGTCAGGACCCCCAACCTGGACCGGATGGCGCGCAGCGGGGTGGAGCTGGACCAGTTCTACGCCTGCCCTACCTGCTCGCCTACCAGGGCGGCGGTGCTGATGGGCCGCCCGCCCAGCCGTTTCGGCATCCTGGGGCCGATAGCCCTGCGCAGCGAGCTGGCCCTGCCGGTGGGCAGCTCCACCCTGGCCTCGGTGTTCGGGGATGCCGGCTATCACTGCGCCCAGATCGGCAAGTGGCACCTGGGCCTGAGGCCCGAGACGGGACCGCGCAAGTACGGTTTCGCTTCCAGCTACGGCTACCTGCACGGCCAGATCGACCAGTTCACCCATATCTACAAGAACGGCGACAGGAGCTGGCACCGCAACGAGCAGTTCTTCGACGAAGAGGGCCACGCCACCGACCTGATCGCTGCGGAAGCTATCAGCCAGATCACGAACCGCGACCGCTCGAAGCCGCTCTTCCTCTACGTGGCATTCAGCGTGCCCCACTACCCGCTGCAGGAAGAGGATAAGTGGGTAAAGCCTTACGAGAACGCCATCGAAAACGCCTCCCGCCGGCTTTTCGCGGCCTCGATGACCCACTTGGATGATGCTGTCGGCCGGATCCTGGCGGCCCTGGACCGGGAGAACATCGCAGACAACACCCTGGTCGTATTTGTCAGCGACAACGGCGGCCAGGAAGACTGGGAAGGCGGGCCGGACCAGTACGAGGGCCGCCACGGGCCCAATGACCGCCTGGGCGACAACACTCCCCTGCGCGACTGGAAAGGCTCGCTCTACGAGGGAGGCATCCGCGTGCCGGCCTGCCTCTACTGGCCGGGCAAGCTGTCTCCGTGCAAAATCACCGCACCGGTCCATGCCATGGACCTGCTGCCCAGCCTGGCCGACCCGGCGGGAGTTGACGTGCCTGCCGGGATGCAGGTGGAAGGTGTCGATGTCTGGCCCCTGGTAACCGGCAGCGGGACCCTTCCCGAGCGGGTCCTCTACTGGAACACCGGCAGCCAGCTCGCACTGCGCAGTGGAAACTGGAAGCTGGTGCACCAGGGAGGCTCCCTGGATGAGGGGCGGGACGAGCTTTACGACCTGGCCGAAGACCCTTACGAGGAACACGACCTGGCCCTGGAGAAGCCGCAGGTCCTGGCCGACCTGCGGCGCCTGGCCGCCGGGCAGAGGGTCATGGACCGCCTGGCCGAATGAGCCGGCCTGCGGCTTAGCCTTGGTCATGAGGCTGCGGGTGCCGGTCATGTATGGCAAACTAACGGGTATGTTTTTGTTCCCCGGGAGAAGACAGGCCGCAAAGGTGGGAAAAAAACGAGTGGGCCAGGGCCAGGCCCGTGGATGGAGAGCCGGCTAGCCGGTGCACGATGTTGCGGAAAGTATCCTGCCCGGAGACGCTGTCGAATAGCGCCTGTCTCAGGTCCGGCTGCCTCTCGGCCGCAGCCAGGACCGGGTCGAACAGGGAGTGCCTGCTCAGCCACTTGGTCAGGTGGCGGACCGAGCGGCCGTACCACAGGTCGCCGATCAGCTCCCGGCAGTCATCCTCGATCCGGGAGAGCGCCCCGGCGGTAATCCCCCTCTCCAGGATGATGCGTGCCGCATAGTGGCCGGTGAGGACTGCGGAATTGATCCCCTTGCCCTTGAACGGGCGGATCAGGCCGGCGCTGTCGCCGATGGTGATATAGTTGTCGCCGTAGAACCGGCCGGCGGGCGAGATGGGGAAATTGCCCTTGAAAACATCCCGGACCTCGACCGGGACCCGCAGGATCCCGGCCGGGACGGGCGAAGCCAGGAACCTTTTCAGGACCTCGGAAGTCACGTTCCTGCCGGACACCAGCGCGGTGAGGTGCTCGCCCTTGGGGACCAGGGCGGCGAACTCGATTTCAGGATCGGACGGCAGGAAAGCGTGTATCTCCCTGGCGATATCCTCCACTCTCAAGGGGCCGGGATGGATCTTGGTAACCACGGTTTCCAGGAAATCGGGGGCCCGGTAGCCGGTCCTTCTGGCCAGGGCGCTCCCCATGCGGCGTCCGAGGCCAAAAGCGCCGACCACGATGTCGCCCTTGAAGCTGCCGCCCTCGGTATAGAGGATAACTTTCCCGCCGGTAAACTCCAGGTCGGTGGCCAGGTGCTGGTACACCTCCACGCCCGCCTGACTGGCCCGCTCCAGCAGGTACCGGTCAAGCTCCACCCGGCGGGTAACCAGGGATGGCTCTGAATCGGGAGAGGAATCGGCGAGCCTGATACTCCTGCGCCCGGTGTGCAGCCAGTAGTCGTGCACTTCCCGCTGCACCAGGTGAGGCGGCAGCTCCAGGTCCAGGAAATCTTTCAGAAGCTGCAGTATCGGGGGGCTCAGCACTCCCAGGCACTGGTTATAGTGCATGCCGAAAAGTTTATGCTCGAAGAGGGCCACCCTGACCCGCCGCCCGAGCCGCGCGGCCCCCCTGACCAGCGAGAGGGCGCACGAACAGCCCGCCGGGCCCCCGCCCACTACCAGCACCTGCATTGAATCCTCGGTCCGCTCAGCCATCCTGTTCTCCGGAAAGAGTACCGGCCCGCCGGTCCCTGCCGAAAAATTCAGCGGCAGTCGCCAGGAAGACGCTAACCAGCAGCACCGGGTCCAGGCAGCGCAGGAATATTCTATGGTAAGCCGCGTCGCCGGTGAACATGTTCCAGAGTATCCAGCGCAGCCGCCTCCTGCTGTATCCGCCGGCTCTTTCGCTGTCTCCGGCCAGGCTCAGGTGTGCCCTGGTAAACATCGGGAAGCGGTTGATCAGGTCGTGTATCCGGAACAAGATCCTGCCCAGGAAGTTGTCCAGCCGGAACCTGGCCTGGATGCGCCGTGCATAGCAGCGTTGCAGCGGCCCGGCGGCTGACGGCCCGTGTTCCAGGAGCACCCCGGCGGCCAGCTCGGCGGAAGCCAGGGCGCTTTCGATACCGTTCTTGTAGTACCTGGATACGCCCGCATCGCCGATTATCAGGTAATGCGCGCCGGCCAGGCCCTTGCCGTGCGTGGTCGGGAAAAGCGGAGCACAGTGGCAGCGGGTGTCGGACGGCTCCAGGTCGCCGGGGAGAAATTTCACGACTTCCGGGTGGCGCATGAAACGCTCGAGATGGGCCTTGCCCAGGTTTTTTCCGATCAGCGACACCGTAATATACCCCCGCTTGGGGGTGATGACCCCGAAGCGGACCGGGTAAAGCCCCAGGGCGAACACCTTGATCTCGTGCCCGAAACGGCGGCTGATGAACTCCTCCGGCACCCGGTACTCGGCCTGCAGGGCGCTGCTGGTCCCGGGCCTGAGGTAACCGGCCCCCAGGCTCTCGAACTCGGCGGCAAACGCGGAGTTGACCCCGAAAGCCCCCACCACCACATCCGCCGGATAACTTCGGCCCTCGCGGTCGGCCAGGAGCACCGGGTCCACCGCGCCCGGCCTGATCGATACCCTCTCGACCCAGGCCGGGGTCTGGCTGGCCCCGGCCTGCAGGGCGCTTTCCAGCAGGAACTGATCGAAGCTGATCGGGCCGGCAACCTCAGGGTGAGGCCCCTGCCCGCGGTAAACAGTATAAATTTCCCGGTCTTCCGGAGCCCACAGACGCAGGCTGCCTCCCAGGGTCACCAGCCGGTAGCTCCTGATCCTGTCCTGAATAACCCGGTCAGGCAAGCTCAGGCCTATGCCTGCCATGGCCTTGACCAGACCGGCGGCGACAACTCCCTGGCAGTAGTTGCAGTTAGGCGCGCCCTTGTTCCCGAACTCTTTCGGCTCAAAGATATTCACTTCCAGCCTATGCCCCCGGATCCGCGCCAGGTTCAACAGGCTGTAGGCGAAAAAAGCTCCTGCCGGGCCGCCGCCCACCACGGCCACACGCATCGGCGTGCGAAGCTGAATCCTTGCTCGTGAAACCATCTCAGACCTTGAATATAAAAAATCGTTCAGGACAGGCCAGGCGAAACCCCAGGCAGGGCACGGGTAAATCTAACAGGAAGCCGGCCCGCAGGCAAACTTGTCCTGCCGGGGATCCCTGCCCGGGGCCTAAAAACATGACAGCCGGAAATCACCCTTCTCCTTCAATTTAAACTGTACTAATTAATCCACAAGAGATTTGAAGACTCCTCCTGGGCCAAGCTGCGGTTAATACGCTCGCCAGACAATTCAACGGCTACTGAGTGGTCCGGCAGGTCTGCCCTAAAGCTCAGTGCAGTAAAAATTCCTTTTCACAAACCTGGCGAAACGGGTTAATATTGAAGTGTCTCAGGAAAGGGCCGCAAATGAGAGAGAGCGATCACGGGAAACAGGAACCGGGCCGGCCTGCGGCCGGTGAGCCGGCAGACCTGTCTGAATACGCAGGGGGCAGGAAGCTGAAAGTCCTGGTAAGCGGGAGCACGGGCCTGATCGGCCGGGCCCTGACCGGCTTCCTGAGCGCGGGCGGCCATGCCGTGCTG
>JAFGTO010000558.1 GCA_016934095.1 Candidatus Glassiibacteriota bacterium | reverse complement strand
GGCCGCGATATGTCAAGGGGTCCCGCTATATCCGGGATGCTTCGTTCTCGCCCTCGGGCGCAAGGGCTGTTTTCGAGTTCAGGGGTGAAATAGTTACCGTCCCGGCCGAGAAAGGGGACCCGCGTAATCTGACCAATTCGGCCGGCGTGCATGAGAGGTCTCCGGCCTGGTCCCCTGACGGCAGGTCCATTGCCTTTTTCTCCGATGAATCGGGTGAGTACGCGCTGCATGTCGGGCATCAGGACGGCAAGGGTGAGACGAAAAAATTAAAGCTGAGTGGATCGGGGTTCTACAGCGCACCCATCTGGTCCCCTGACAGCAAGAAAATCTCTTTCACCGACAATGCCAGGTCGCTCTACTGGATCGAGGTAAAGACCGGGGCGTTGAAAAAGATCGCCACGGAACATCTGTATTCACCTGGTGCGTTCGGTGCCATTTGCGGATTCTGGTCTCCTGATTCGAGATGGATTTGCTACACCCTGAATACGGAAGCTCATATCCAGAAGGTTTACGTGTATTCACTCGACGAAAATAAATCGTATGCCGTGACGGATGGCATGAGCGACGTGAGCGAGCCGGTGTTCGATAAAAGCGGTAAATACATCTATTTCTTCGCCTCCACCGATGCCGGGCCGGTCAGGCATTGGTTCGCCATGTCAAATACCGAAATGCGCATGACAAGTGCAATTTACGTGGCGACCCTGAGGAAAGACATTGTTTCCCCACTGGCGAAACAGAGCGATGAGGAGGAGGGCCTCGAGAAAAAAGAAGAACCAGAGGAAAAGGAATCGAAAGCGGAAAAGGACAAGGCCGCGGAGCCTGTTTCAATTGAATTCGAGGGCTTGGACAACCGGATTATCGCCCTTCCCGTAGAGGCGGGGAATTTCACCGCCCTTCAAGCCGGAGATGAGGGCATCGTCTACTACCTGGAAGCTCCTCCGACAGCGCGGTGGTTCGGCGAAAAAGGAACGAAACTGCATAAATATGACCTCGGTGAGCGTAAAGACAAAGCCATCTTGTCTGAAGTCAGTTTCTACCGCATCTCGGCCGATAAAAAGAAAGTTCTCTATCGTTCCGGAGATTCCTGGTGGATTGCTCCGTTGTCCGATGAAATCAAATCTGACGAGGGCAAACTCGGGATCGACGCTATCGAGGTTTATATCGACCCCCGGGCCGAATGGAACCAGATCTTCGATGAAGCCTGGCGCATCAACCGCGATTATTTTTATGCTCCGAACATGCACGGCGTGGACTGGAAAGCGATGCGTGAGAAATACAGCGTCTTCCTTCCCCACCTGGCGTGCCGCAGTGATTTGAACCGTGTGGTTCAGTGGATGTGCAGTGAGTTGTCGGTGGGCCACCACTGGGTCGGTGGTGGAGATACTTTTCAAGAGACTGAAACGGTTCCCGGAGGCTTGCTGGGTGCTGATTATTCTATCGAAAACGGTCGTTATAGGTTCAGGAAAGTATACGGCGGTTTAAACTGGAATCCCGAGCTGAGGTCTCCATTGAAAGAACCGGGCATAGAGGTAAAGGAAGGGGAATATCTGCTGGCGGTAAACGGGAAAGAGCTTTTTTCGGAGATGAATCTATACAGCCCGTTTGAGAACACTTCCGGGAAGATCGTAGAGATTACGGTGGGTCCGGACCCGGGCTCCAAGGGAGCCCGTACGTTAAGTGTAGTTCCCGTAGCGGATGAGAGAGCACTGCGTAACCGCGACTGGGTGGAAAGCAATATCAAAAAAGTCGATGAAGCTACCGGTGGCCGGGTCGCTTATGTCTATGTACCGAACACGGCAACACTGGGGCACACATATTTCAAACGCTATTTTTTTCCTCAGGTGCATAAAGATGCTATCATCGTAGATGAGCGGTTCAATGGTGGTGGATCGGTGGCAGACTATTATATCGATATTCTCAGACGTCCGTTCATCTGCAATTGGAATATGCGCTATGGTGCGGATATCAAGACCCCGAGTGCATCCATCCAGGGACCGAAGGTAATGATTATCGACGAGACAGCCGGCTCAGGCGGTGATTTGCTCCCCTGGATGTTCCGGAAATTGAAGCTCGGCAAGCTTGTCGGGAAAAGGACCTGGGGAGGCCTGGTGGGAACCCTCGGTTTTCCTGTTCTTATGGATGGGGGAAATATCAGCGCGCCGAACCTGGCAATCTGGACCGAGGAGGGCTGGGTTGTCGAGAATGTAGGAGTGCCTCCGGATATCGAGGTGGAACAGTGGCCTGCCGAGGTGATAGCGGGAGGCGACCCTCAATTGGAAAAGGCCATCGAGGTAGTCATGGAGGAGCTCGAAAAAAATCCGCCTGTAAAAATGCAGCGGCCTCCTTATCCTGATAAGACAATAAATAAGTAATAGTTTATGGCACCAGCTTTTACTTCATAAGTGCTTAATCTTTCAATACATGGCTCAATAATCAGGCAAAGTCTGACAACCTGCCCGGTTTTCAGTCTGGAGAAAAAGTCAAGCTGCGTCTCCCGCAAAGATATCTGCCATGACCGCAGGAGTCGATTTCCTGGAGAAGGCCATACCTGCGTAAGCCAGCGTTCAGTCGGCCGGGTAGGCCGCGTTGTAGCCTTTCACGCTGTGCCAGAGGATGTGGTTCAGGGTCGACTCGTCCGCTTCATCGATATCATCCAGCGGCAATTCGAGTGAAACACGGGCCCAGTGCAGTTGCGGTCCGGAAATTTCGGTCAGCTCGGGGTTCATCTCATCCAGCGGGATGATGTTGGGCAGAGCCTCGTATGGAGAAAAATCCGGCTGAGCAGTGAAGCATTCCAGCATCGGCCGGGCAGCCAGGTCGAGCTGGTTCATGGGCGGCAGTCCCAGGATCAGCTCCATCGTGCGCACCATGCCGACTTGGCTGTAGTTGACGCTGACCACTTTGCCCCGGGGGGTATAGGGACTGATTACGAACCCGACTGTGCGGTGGCCGTCCACGTGGTCCAGGCCATTCTGAGGGTCGTCTTCGGTGACGAAGATAGCGGTTTCTTTCCAGAACCTGGAATGCGAGACCGCCTCGACCACTCGTCCCAGAGCCAGGTCGTTATCCGCGACCATCGCCCGCGGAGTCGGGAACCCGGGACGCGTACCGGCGGTGTGGTCTGCGGGCAGGAGCATTATAATGAAGCTCGGCAGGTCTCCCCGCGCCTCGTACTGCCGGAACTCCCTGAGGAATTCCCGCACGCGGTAGACATCCTGAACCTTGGCCGGGAAACCGATAAAAGTCGGACAGATATAGGGCCGCAGGGTATGCAGTTCGGTGGTCGCCTCGACCTTGACCCGGGCGGTACCGTCCAGGTAATCGCGATAGATGTCTTTCCAGGTGGCGGAGGCTGGAGTGATCCGGGCCCGGATAAATTCCCCGTAATCCCGGAAACTCAGGCCCCGTTTCAATACTCCATCCCAGATGAAACCCGTACTGGCGAAAGCCAGCGGATCATCTCCCTCGTAGGGATAGCTGCGGGAAAAATAACCGAACATTTTCTCCAGGTAATCGGTCACATAGGCTTCGTTGGTCCACTGGTGTCCATCTGCGCTCAGAACGCCGCTGCAGTAAAAGTTGTCCAGCAGGACAAAAGTTTCGGCCAGGGCGTGGTGGTTGGGGGTTACATCGCGGCCGAAATGGACCAGCGAAGTGTCGCCGTTGCCCTGGGGCAGGTCCCCGAATACCTGGTCGTAGGTGCGGTTCTCCTTGATGATATAGATCACGTGCTTGAACACCGAGGGTTCGCCCGGCCGTTCCGGGACCGGCACAGGCTCGACTGCCCGGGGCCTTGCGGCCAGGCGGGCCATTTTCCAGGCGTGATGGTTGTTGCTTTCGACCTGGAGGGTGTAAGCGGCCAGTGAGGCCCGGTCCGGTACCTGGATCAGGCTGACCGACCCGGTATAACCGTAGGTGCTGTAGCCGGCCTGCTCGCCGCGGCGCTCGCGCGAGCCGATCCCCTTAACGTTGGCGACATAAAGCCGTTGGCCGGAGCGGTCCAGGATTACCGCGCCCGGGTACCAGGCGGTAGGGATGTAACCCAGCACGGCCGTCCGGCGGCCCAGAGCGACCACGCAGACAGCGTTGTCCGTGCCATCCGCCACGTAGAGCCTCGACCCGTCCGGGCTGACACTCACCGCGTTGGGTCCGCTGCCGAAAGGCATCCGGTGGTTCGGGCGCACGCTGATACTTTCGACCACCTGGTCGGTCCGCGTGTCGATTACCGAAATCGTGTCGCTGTTGGCGCAGGCTACGTAGAGACGCGAACTGTCCGGGCTAAGAGCCATTCCACAAGGATGAAGTGCCACCTGGATGTCCCGGATCCGGCGCCGGCCGGCAAGGTCTATCACCGAGACTGTTCCGCTGTTCGCCACCCCCGTTTCCGGATCGACCAGGGTCGGAGTGCCCGAGCTTAGCGCGGTAAGCTCACCCTCTTCAGCCCTGCGGCCTCCCCAGTTGGACACGTAAGCCCGGTTTCCGGGCGCCAGGACCACCGTGTAAGGTGCGACTCCAACCGGTATTTCCCGGGTGGCGAGAGTTTCCAGGGAGACAAGGCCCAGGGTGTTGTTCCGGCAAAGGGCCACGTAAAGGAACCGGCCGTCCGCGGAGAAAGCCATTCCGCCCGGGGCGGAGCTGTCTTCGTCTGCCGCCGGCAGGGCAATGGGGCTGAGCCAGCGGGCAAGGCCGTCCCGGTCCACCTCTGCGCGCTGGATGTACCCCCGGCCGTCCGAGCTGTAAATTGTCCGGCCATCCCGGGCCCAGAGAATGCCGGTGAAGCTCATTCCTTTTCTGGGAAGGCGGAGGTGCTGAAGGATGCTGAAGTCGACGGTGGAAACCAGCACGATTCCATCGTTGTTCTTGACCGCCAGGATTTTTTCAGCCGGGCCGAGCGCCAGATCGGTGGGACGGCCCGGGAATAGTACTTGCTGGCCGGCAGGGGTGAGGACCTGGTCGGTCGGCACGGTATAGCTTCCATCCGGCTGAGGTCCGATTGCATAAGTGTCTTCAGATTCAGCCTCGCTCCGTGGCGAACAGGCGCAAACAGTGAGCAGGAATAACGTGGTCAGAAAAGCTAAGCCAGCCGATGTTTTCATCTATGGGGATCCTTTTAGAAGTTTAAGTCTGCCCGCCCGTAAATCTGGGCCGCTGTTCAGGAAGAATTGAAGATTTCCCGTATCTTGCCGCGGGGAATCTTCGATTGTTAATCCGGTTATGAGCGCTGAGGGCGCTGCAGAAAAACCTGGCCTGGTCCGTTCTTAGTCCAGCTCCACGGCGAGTGTCTTGATCCCGTAGCCGCCGATGTCGAACTTCAGCATGCGGTCCTCATACCCGGCCCCGCCCTTTTCATCCTCCTGCCCGTTAAGCTCCCACGCCCCCTTAATCCTGCGCGGCAGCTTCAACTGCACCATCTCACGGTCTTTGCCATCCAGTTCCCTGACGCGGATAACCAGCCGGTCGCCCTTTTCGCTTTTTTTGAGCGCCATCAGTCCCACCCGCTCTCCCCGCATTTCGAGCAGCGAGAGAGAACGTCCCAGCGGACCGCCGTGCTGCTCGACCTGCATGGCGAACAGCGGTTGATTGAGCCGCGCCGCCTCGCGCACGACATCCGCCTCGCGCCAGCCCCCCTCGTGGGGGTAGAGCGACCAGGTGAAGTCGTTCAGCCCTTGGTCCAGGTCTTCCTCGCCGATGGGTGTATGGATCAGGGTCAGGCGCAGCCGGTTGTCCGCCGGTTTGTCCCAGCCGTACTTGCAGTCATTGAGCACCGCCAGGCCGAAACCTCCGGATGAGTCGGTGATGTCCGCCCATTGGTGGCCGGGCACCTCGTAGAGGTTTTCCGTATTATTCATCCTCTCGATGACCCCGAGCTGGAGGTCATACGTGGCCGAGGGGTTCCCGGCTTCGAGACTGAAAGAGGCTTTGAGCAGCCTACCGGGACTATGCCAGTCTATCCTGTTGACCACATCCACCCGCCTGCCGCCCGCAGTAAGGGTTATGTCCTGGATAAAAACCGATTTTCCCAGCGAGCGCTCGACCCTCAGCACTGCGCGCACAGGGCCGTTTTCCACGACACTGACTTTCGCCGGCCCTGCCACACGCTCCAGTGCGGTCTGGATGT
>JAFGTO010000557.1 GCA_016934095.1 Candidatus Glassiibacteriota bacterium | reverse complement strand
TTTTACCTCCTACCCAAATATATATTACTATATGTTTGTTGTCAAATTGGTATTATAATTCCGCACTTTAAAAGAAGTCTCCTTAAACAGTGTAAAAAAATTTGTATCTTCCGCAGGAAAATGTGCATCCTAACTCAGTTTTCCGGCACTTTTTTATTAATCCGGCCTTTTCAGGAGGGGAATAGTCTCTAATTATTAATACCGGGGTATCCGATTGGAAGGGGATTCCAACGAAATGTTGACACTTAGAAAGATATCCAGCTTGTTGTTAACTCGCTATAAACTAAGAGGTTATATTTCCCGGCAGGCCGGGCGCCGCCGGGAGTCTTTTTTCTAACATCCTGAAATGTCAACTGATTAGGCTGAACACTTCTAGTAAAATCGCTAAAATATCTTGACACAGACTTTGGATCTGGTATAATCCTATTGTAATTCAACAAGGAGGCGCCTATGGAACATAACTTTTTTCTTAACATGTAGTGCAAACAAACGGTAAATCCTTCTGGATTTATTACCCCGCGTAAACCCGCTTCTTCCTGTTATGAAAGAAGCGGGTTTCTTTTTACCCGCGGCCCCCTTTCAATCATGGCTTCCGGCCATGATAAACGCCCCGGCCCCGGCGCAGCCTGCACCCGTATCGGCTAAAGAGCGGGAGCGGGTTACTCTACTGTCAGCACACAGTAGGTGCCTAGCTGCGGGATGACTACCGAGTACCCCTTACCTGATGGCTCCAGCTCGAGCTTGAGCGGCTCGTGCCCGGGACTGAAAAGTACGGCCTTTCGCGGCTTGAAACCCTTTTCCGCAAAGACCGCCCGTATCCCGGACACCGGGCTGGCCGGCAGGTAGTTCACCAGGTGTACCTGGCGGCCGGACCCCTTGCGGTAATGCGCGGCGGCCACGTGCGGCCTGGTCTGCACCGCCACCGAGAACTCGCCGCCGCGGCACCAGCGCATCCCTTCCAGAAACTGCTCCCGGTTGAGCGGCAGGAACCAGTAATCCGGGTACACCCGGTCATCGGTCTCCGGCACCTGCGGGTGGGTCTCGAAAGACGGCAGGTAATAGATCCGGCCGCGTCCGAGCTCCAGGCGTGCGGGCCTATCTTCCGCTGCCGGGCCCAGGCCGATGAGCTTCCAAAAGCTGTCGCTCTCTCCGCGGCTGCGGCGGCGCTCATCGTAAGCACCGGTGCGGCCCACGACCACCAGCCCGCCCCCGGATTCGACATACCGCCTGAGCGCGGCGATCTTCTCACTTGACAGGTTTTCCTGGGCCGCAGCCACCACTACCGGGTATTCCGCCAGCCTATCCCAGTCCTGCTCGAACAGCAGGTCGAAAGGCACACGCTCCTGGATCAGCACCTGCTCCGCCTGGATGGTGGCCAGGTAAGGCGCCCAGCCGCCGAAAGTCAGCGAGGCGAAATCGCGCAGCACCCCGACATCGGCCAGCACCTCCAGGCCCCGGTAAAGCTCCTTGTTACGGTGAAAGAACCCGATGAACTCCCGGTCGGCCTGCCTCTCCACCACCGAGTAGGAGACATCACCGATACACATCCGGTTGAAAGCCATGGCCTCGGCCAGCTCGAGCGGGCTGCGGTTGTAGCTGAACAGGGCCGTGCCGAAATGCCGGGCCAGCTTGAAAGAGCGGATCTTGCTCACCAGCCGGTTGCCGTCCGGGTAGTAGCGTGCATGGTCCGGGTCCTCGCTCCAGAAGATGTCCAGCAGGGGCAGCAGCCGGGCATGGTCCATTCCGCTGCTGTAAGCGTTGTTCTCGCCCCAGAGCCCGTGCGGGTTGATCTCCACCACGGTTTCGGGGTTGAGCGAGCGGATCTGCTCGCTCAGCTCGCGGACAAAACCGGTCAGGGCCTCCACCCGGAACATAACCCACTCCTGGACCAGCGGGTCGCTCACCGGCTGCATGGGCCGGCGGTCCAGCCTGGGCGGCCGCACCGCCGAGACATCGCTGAAACCCAGGCGGTCCCACAGCTCGTCCCCGGTGTATTTCTCCTCGAGGTACCGGCGGAAAAGCTGCTGGATCGGCTCGGTATAGCCCGCCTCCAGGGGGAACATGGTGTAGAAGTTGTCGAAATGGATCAGGTCCATGCCGTACTCGCTGATCGCCTTCGCCACCTGGGACTTGATCAGGTCGCGGTAGCCCTGCCTGGTGAAGTCCGCCCGCTCGCGGAAATACTGGTCGGCGTAGACCACCGGCTCGCCCCGGTTGTCCACCTGGGTCCAGTTGCGGCTGTCCGGGAGCTCGCGGTAGAGGGTCTCGCTGAACAGGGTGCTGCCGATGTAGGCGCCCACCCTCATGCCGTTCTCCCTGGCGCTGTCGCAGAGCTTCCTGGTGTACTGCAGGTCCCACTCCTCATGTTCCGGCCCCAGTCCCTTGTAGAAGTGGGTGATAATCATGTTGACCCCGGCCTCTTTCAGCGCCCGGATGGTCTGGGCGCTGTGCTCGGCTTCGTAGCCGGCCAGGTAATCCGTGGATACCCTGCCGCGGCGCAGGCGGAAGGCCAGGGGCTCCCAGTTGCCCACGAAGCAGATACCGTCCTCCAGCCACCAGCGCGGCCGCTGCCCGGGGCCTGCCGCAGGTGAAGCGATGGCTGTGAAAGCCGCCGCCAGGGCCAGGCATCCCACGAAACGGAACACTCTGTGGTTCTTCAGCATCGGGCTCCTCCGGCTAAGGGTTGACTCATACCAAGTTACGATAGATTTATTGTATAGGAATTTCTCGGGGGAAAGGA
>JAFGTO010000556.1 GCA_016934095.1 Candidatus Glassiibacteriota bacterium | reverse complement strand
CTTCGAGAGGCGCAGCCGGCTCCGCGACCTGGTGCTCGCAGAATGCGTGGAGGGGCGGGGGAGGTTCCTCGACGAGATCCTCAACGGGGTCTGGGCAATCTGCGAGGAGTCGAGCTGGGCCATTTCCGCACACGTGGGCCACCAGAAAGCCGGGGTAGGGCTGCCGGATACCGAGGACCCGCAGGTGGCCCTCTTCTCCTGCGAGACCGCCAGCCTGCTCGCCTGGACCGTGTACCTGGTCGGCGGGCGCCTGGATGAGGGCTCCCCGCTGATCACCTCAAGGCTGGACCGGGAAATAAAACGCAGGGTACTGGACCCGGCTATCGAGAGGGACGACTGGCCCTGGATGGGCTTTGAAGGAGGCTGGGTCAACAACTGGAACCCCTGGTGCAACTCCAACCTGCTGAGCCCTCTTCTCCTGCTGGAGCGGCAAGAGGCCCGGCGGGCGGCGGGGGTGCATAAAATACTCAGGAGCCTGGATGTGTTTCTCGGCAGCTACCAGGCGGACGGCGGCTGCGATGAAGGCCCGGGGTACTGGAATGTCGCCGGGGGGGCGCTGTTCGATTGCCTCGAGGTACTGAGGAGCGCCACCGGCGGAGCGCTGGATGTCTACGACCAGCCGCTGGTGCAGGAGATCGGCCGCTATATCTACCGGGTGCATATCCACGACCGCTACTATATCAATTTCGCGGATGCTTCTGCAAAAGTGGGCATCGCCGATGACCTTGTCTTTCGCTACGGGAAAAGGATCGGGGATAAAAACCTGATGGCGCTCGGGGCCTGGGCGGCCCGGGGCCGCATGGCCGCCGGGCCGGGGGCTTCCGGCAGCATCGGACGTCAGCTTCCGGCCCTGGCCGGCCTGGAGGAGCTCCAGGCAGCGCCCGCCGCACAGCCGCTGGTGCGGGATGTCTGGCTGCAGGGGATCCATGTGATGGCAGCCCGCTCAGCCGGTGGCGCGGCCGAGGGACTCTACCTGGCTGCCAAGGGCGGGCACAATGCCGAGAGCCACAACCACAACGATGTGGGGAATTTCATCGTCTACGTGGACGGCCGCCCGGCGATCATCGACGCCGGGGTGGGGACCTACACGGCCAAGACTTTCAGCCCGCAGCGCTACGAGATCTGGACCATGCAGTCGGCATACCACAACCTGCCCACGGTCAACGGGGTAATGCAGCAGGAGGGCCGCGAGTTCGCAGCCCGCGATGTCCGGTACAGGTCGGGCAGCTCTTTCGCAGAGCTTTCCCTGGACATCGCCGGTGCCTATCCGCCCCGGGCCGGGGTCGAGTCCTGGAAGCGCAAGATCCGGCTGGACCGGGCCGGGGAGGTCCGGGTGGAGGATGACTATAAGCTGACCAGGTCGGATGGGGGCCTCACGCTCAGCCTGCTGACCCCCTGCAGGGTGGCCCTGGAGGGCCCGGGACGGATCGTGTTGACCGAAAAAGCGGAAGCTGTGGAGGCTTTCAGCTTGAGAGTGTACTACCCGGCCGGTAAGCTGACCGCAGCGGTCGAGAGCATAACCCTGGACGATGCCAGGCTGGAGTCGGTCTGGGGAGGGGAGTTGAACAGGATACTGCTGAGCGCCCCTGCCGGGGCTCCCCTGCGGGATAAATGGACTTTGAAGGTGGTAAAATAGCAGCCCTGCACGGGTGGAAGGCCAAGTGCGCGTCTGCAGCGGCCCACTAGACGGCAGGCTCAGGTGCCCAGCTTGCCGAGGACCTCGCGGGTGATCCGTTCTACCAGACTGCGCAGGCTTTCCTCATCCGTCCGGGAAGCGGCTGCGCTCCCGGCCGGCGAGACCTGGCCCTGGTAGACAGTGCTGGCCAGGTCCTGTTTGCCGTAGATGTTGCAGCCCGGGTTGACCCCGGTGAGGTTGTAGCGCTCCCGGATGTCCAGCAGGCGCTGGACTTCTTTGTGGCTGAGCAGCTTGGGCTCTCCCATCAGCCGGGCCACCAGCACGATCTTGGCTGCGTGCTCCAGGCTTTCCATCTTGTGGTAGGCACTCACCACGTCGGACCCCAGGGTCAGGGCGCCGTGGTTGGCCAGCAGGAAAGCATCGTGGTTCGGCAGGTAGGGTTCCAGCGCATCCGGCAGCTCCTCGGTGCTGGGCGTGCCATAGGGCACGATCGGCACCTTGCCCAGGGTCAGCACGATCTCCGGCAGGATGCACTCGTTGAACGGCACGCCCGCCACAGCGTACCCGGTAGCGGTTACCGGGTGGGCGTGCACCGCCGCCCGGACATCCGGTCTTTTTTCGTAGGCCCGGATGTGGATCTTGATCTCGCTGGAGGCTTTCTGCCCTTTCTTCAGGGGCTTGCCGCTCATGTCGGTCTCCACCAGGTCGGCCACTGTCAGGAAGCCCTTGCTCTTGCCCGTGGGCGTGAGCACCAGGCGGTCTTCACCGGTGCGCACGCTGACATTGCCCTCGTTGGTGGATACGAGGTCCCTCTGGTAGAGCCTCTGGCAGACGTGGATTATGTCCTGTTTGACCCTGTGCAGCGAGGGCATGAGCTGTTGTCCCTGTGGCCGGGGGTGAAATCCATTGGCCGGGGTCCTTCCGCTTTCGGCGGTTTCCCGGTTGATGGGGTAGAATAATAACCGGAGCTCATCCGGGTGTCAATACTGCACTGACAGCACACAGGCCGGCAGAGAAGTTAAAATCTCTTTACAGTGAAGTTTAAACGCCCGATCCAGGTAGAAAGAGCACTTACAAGTCGAGGTCGAAGTCCTGCCCGAATTCTGGGACCACGACTTTCCAGCCCAGCTTGTCGCGGATCCTCTGGGCCAGGGCCGAGGAGGATTCCGGCTCGCCGTGAACGATGAAAGTCAGCTCCGGAGCACGGTTGAACCCCATCAGCCAGGCCAGTATCTCGTTGGAGTCGGGGTGGCCCGAGAACCCCGAGATGTTCTCGATCCTGGCTTTCACCGGGACCTTCTGGCCGTGTATCTTGACTGTTTCGGCGCCATCCAGGACCTGCCTGCCGCGGGTGCCCTCGGCCTGGTACCCGATGAAGAGGATAGTGTTCTGAGGGTGGGGCAGGCGGTGGATTATGTGGTGCAGGATCCTGCCCCCGGTAACCATACCGTTGGCGGAGATTATTATCGCTTTGCCGGTTATCTGGTTGAGCGCTTTCGATTCTTGCGGAGTGTTGCAGAAATCGAGCTTCCCGGGGTGGAATAGCTTGACCCCCTCCAGTATTTTCACCCGGGCGGTAAGGTCGAGGTCGGCGATGTGGCTCTCGAACACTTTAGTGGTCCTGATAGACATCGGCGAATCCAGGTAGACCGGAATGCCGCGGATCTTGCCTTGGGCCTCGAGCTCCCTGATCAGGTAGAGCAGGGTCTGGGTGCGGCCTACCGAGAAAGCGGGGATGATCAGCACGCCCCCCCGGTCTGCACTCTCCCTGATTACCCGCGCCAGCTCTTCCTCGGCAGAGTCATGCCCGTGCAGCCTGTTGCCGTAAGTGGATTCGAGCACCAGGTAGTCCACGTTGAACGCCTGCACCGGGTCGCTGGTCAGCGGCCTCTCCGGCCTGCCGAAATCCCCGCAGAAAAAGATCTTCCTCGAGTTCCCGTTGGCAGTCCTCTTGACATCCACGAAAGATGAGCCGAGCAGGTGCCCGGCATCCTTGAGCTTGACCCGGATGTTCCCGCCGATGCTGTAGTGCTCGCCGTAATACAGGGGCGAGAAAAGGGTCAGGGCCGCTTCGGCATCGGCCGAGGTGTAAAGGGGCAATGCGGGCTTGTGCTTGGAAAACCCCTTCTTGTTGGCCCACCGGGCATCTTCCTCTTGCAGGTGGGCGCTGTCCTTGAGCAGTATCTCGCAGAGGTCGCGGGTGGCGTAAGTGCAGTGCACGGCGCCCCTGAAGCCTTCCTGATAGAGGCGGGGAAGGTAACCCGTGTGGTCGATGTGGGCGTGGGTGAGGAATAACTCCTCTATTTTGTCGGCAGGGAAGGGGAACGGCTCCCAGTTCCTGAGCCTGTTCTGTTTCAGGCCCTGGAAGAGCCCGCAGTCCACGAGGATGTTTTTGTCATCGG
>JAFGTO010000555.1 GCA_016934095.1 Candidatus Glassiibacteriota bacterium | reverse complement strand
CTCCAGTTCAAGCATTGTTTTCGGATATTCCTCCATGAACAGGAATACTATATGTAGTATGTACCGTAGTCAAGTGCATAGCCCTATACTTTATTATAAAGAATAATCTTACTTTTTTTCAGAAAGCCCGGGCTTAGAGATCCTCTGCCGGCGAGCCGGATGTTGCGCCCGGCCCGCCTTTCGTATAATATAGTGGATACCGGCAGAGTATGAATAAACCATTGAAGACCCGGGCCGCGTTCTGAGACACGCCGCCCGGCATAGAGGCTTTCGTATTTCAGAGCTTAGTACCTAATACCCGTATCTCCGGGGTCCGGGCTGCTGGAGAGAATCGGTCAACGCTCAGATGGAGGGAACGAGGCATGGAAAAGCTTAACCGGAGAGACTTTTTCGCAGGCAGCGGTTTCGCCGCAGCCGGGGCATTGGCAGCACTGGGAGCGGCAGCAGGCCGGGCGGAAGCCGCCCCGGAGCAAACCGGCTCATCCGCCGGGAAAAAGTTCAAGATCTCGCTGGCCGGCTGGTCGATCAACAGCACTTTCCGCAAAGAATGGACCTGCCTGGACCTGCCCCGCATTGTCCGCGAGGAGTTCGGCCTGGACGGCCTGGAGTTTGTCAACAGCCATTTCGACCTGCCGCTCTTCGGGTACCTCAAGGACCTCAAGCAGCGGGCCGCAGACTACGGGGTCGAGCTGGTGCTGATCATGTGCGACAACGAGGGGGACATGTCCAGCGAGGACAAGCAGGAGCGGATGCAGGCGGCGATCAACCACCGCAAGTGGGTCGATATCGCCCATTTCCTCGGCTGCCATGCCATCCGCGGCAATTTCGGCTACACCAAGGCCGGCACCGCCGAAGAGCGGATCGCCCGCTGCGCCGAAAGCTACCGCTCGCTGGTCGAGTACGCTGACACCGCCGGGATGAACGTGCTGATCGAGAACCACGGCGGGCTGTCTTCCTACCCGGAGACCGTGGTCTCCCTGATGAAGCTGGTCAACCACCCCCGGTTCGGCACCCTGCCGGATTTCGGCAACTTCGCGCCCGAGGTCGACAAGTACCAGGCGATCGAAGCGCTGATGCCCTGGGCCAAGGCGGTCAGTGTCAAGTGCGTGGATTTCGAGCCGGACGGCAGCCACCCCGCCTGGGACCTGGACCGGATGGTGGAGATAGTCCTGGCCGCGGGCTACCGGGGATTTTTCGGTATCGAGGCCGGCAGCAGGCAGGGCCGGCACAAGGAAAATGTCCTGGCCTGCAAGGCCCTGCTCGAGAGACACCGTTAAGCTGGACCCCCGGGAAAATTGAAGCTGCACTGCCGGAAGCCGCGGCCCGGGCCGGAGAGTTTTTCACCACAGCCACGGATGCGAAAATGCGCCGTAAAATATTACCGCTGCTGATCTCGACAACAGTCCTCGCGGCGGCGGCCCTCACTTCGTCCCGGACCCCGGGCGGCATCGATGCGGCTTACCGGGGGGACTTGAACGAAGACGGCAGGATCGACATCTTCGACCTGGTCGGGCTGGTAAGGCTTATTTTCACCCAGGAATTCGGCTCCGAGAGGCTGCGCCGGCTCGCCAATGTCGACGACTCCGCGGACGGAAAGGTGAGCCTGGCGGACCTGATGTCCCTGGTGGAAGTTTTCACCGGCAGGCAGCCCCGGCAGGCGGTTGTCTTTTCCTCTGCGGTCGCCGGGGTCTGGGCAGTGGGCGACGGGGAAAAAGTCTTTCGCGATGACCTGGACCACCGCTGCAGGGAGTCGAACAGCATCTGGGATGGGGAGGTCATCCGGCTGGCGGGCCTGTACAACGAGGTGCTCGCTTTCCAGGTGATAGTCTCCGCCGGCCTGGAGGGTGCAAGTGAGGTGGAGATCGCTGTCGAGCCGCCGCTGCACGCGGAGACAAGCCGGGCCATCGGTGCCCCGGGGTCTTCGCCCTATAGCCCCGCCGGCGGTGTCGAGCTTTTCAGCGAGCACTACCTGCATGTCCAAAATCCCACCAGCCCGCTGTGGTTTTACGGCTCCCCGGCCTCGGCCCCGGAGCGCATGACCGGCTGGATCCCGGACGCCCTGATACCCCAGGAGGCCATGAGCGGCCGGGGAGGCTTCCCGCTGGAGGTCCCGGCCGGCTGCAACCAGGGTTTCTGGGTGGACCTTTACCTGCCCCGCGACACCCTGTACGAAGCAGGAGTGTACCTGGGCAGGGTAACCGTGCTGGAGCAGGGATGGGAAGTGGCGTCGATACCCCTGGAAATCAATCTCCTGCCCCACTACCTCCCGGATGAGAACCACTCCAATGTCTGGCTGTACCACGACAGCGTGGAGCCGTATTATCCCGACCTGTCGGCCGGGCAGTTGGAATCGATGCTCAAGCACGAGGCCCACCGCCACCGGATCGACCTGGTCGGAGGGTTCCGGGCCCACTACACGGGCTTCGACCCGCAAGTGATGGATGCGTACAAGCCCTACCTGGATGGGAGCGCATTCACCGAGGCTGCCGGGTACCAGGGGCCGGGCCAGGGAGAGGGCGAGCACATCTTCCCGATCGGGATGTACGGCAGTTCGGTCCTCGGCGACACCAAAGAGCAGGTGCAGGCCCAGTCGGACCTCTGGGTGGACTGGTTCG
>JAFGTO010000554.1 GCA_016934095.1 Candidatus Glassiibacteriota bacterium | reverse complement strand
GCCTGGGCGGCATCCGCCTGGAGCAGCCACTCGTAGCGGCGGATATATTTTTTGTCGCCGTCGGCGGTGGTCAGCCGGTCGGCCAGGAAAATGGTCCGCGGTTTGAGAAACACCAGGGTGCGGCGGTAGTCATCGAGCTTGAGCTCGTCCGGGTAGGCGCCTGCCAGGTCCATGGCGGCCATGGCCCAGGAATCGCCCGGCTGGCAGGCGACAATCTTTCCACGGTGGCCCGGGTCGAAAACCTGGCCGTGGCCATCCACCATCACCGTGCTGTGGAACCTGCCGTCCCTGCCGCCGTAGGCCGGCGGGGCCAGGGGAAACTGCCCGTCCGCCCAGAGGTACAGGGATCCTGCGTTCTGATGCGTATGGGCCAGGCCGCCGCTCAGGCGCCCGCTTCCCGCCTGCCAGGCCTCTGCCCCGAGCCTGCCGAGCTGGTGCCCGCCGGCAAAGGCCAGCACCGGGTCAGAGCGGCCCCAGCCGCTGCGGAAGACCGCGGTGTCCCAGTTGGGGTATAGTGCATCCTCCGGCAGGGTGTCCGGGGGCGCAGGCTCCAGGGACGGGTCATGCCAGAGGAACTGCCAGGCCAGACCATGCAGCTCGCGGTCGGGCAGCAGGCGCCAGGCACCATAGGAGTAAGGCGCTTCCAGTGCCAGGCCCGGCGGGCCGGCCGAGTCTACTGCGGCATCGCGCAGGGCCAGCCACTGGGCGTGGCTGTCCCGGTAGCGGGCGGCCAGGCGCATCAGCAGGTGCGCGCTGACCGAGCCCAGGGTCCCATAGCGCCCTGAGCGGTAGCTGTCGCCGATGTACATGTAGCTGTCATCCGGCAGCCAGTGATAGAGCCGGAAGCGGGCGGTGGCTTGCAGCCAGGGCTCCCGGTAGAAATCCGGCCCGCCGGCCCTGGCCAGGGCATCGAAAAACATGCAGGCCGGGGCCATGCCGTAGACCCAGTCGGCCGCTCCCTCCGGCCAGTAACCCCGCTCGCCCAGCAGCCTGAAAGCCGCTCTCAGCTCGGCAGTGGAGAACTGCACCACCGAGTCCGCCGCCGGGTATTCCCCGGCCAGGCAGAGGCCTGCGATCCCCATGCCGGCCACCGGGATCCAGAAATCGTGGTGGGTGTAGACCCCGGCCCACCAGTGGTGCAGGGCCCCGAAGCGGGCCTCTTCCAGCACCTCGATCAGCTTGGCTTTCAGCCTCCGGCGGAATGACGGGTCCAGGCCCTGGTGGAACAGGTCGTAGCCGTGGGCCAGGGCTGCGGCAAAGACGCCGATATGGTAATTGCCCTGGCTGTCCGTAGGCACAGCCAGCAGGGCCCCGAGCCAGCGGAGCCCGGCTTCGAGGTACTTGCGCTCGCCGGTAACCTGGTAGGCTACCCCGTAATTTGTGATAGTCGAGAAACAGGTCTCGTGCCAGCGCTCGCTGGTGCCGATCCCGGATGGAGGGTCTTCTTCCAGGTTCGCATCGCACCAGTGCCGCAGGCGGGAGAACTGGAGCGCCTTGGCCCCGGCGGCCAGGCTGCGCAGCCCGGGCAGGTCGCCCCGGCTGAAATAAAGGCCCGGATGTTCGGCGGCGGCGCTCTGGGCCGCGGGCCGGAGGGTGAGGACAGCAGAAACGAGCAGGATCAACATTTTCCCGTTCACGGGAAATCGCCTCCGCTTAAGCTGTGGGTACTTCCCGGCCGACCGGACAGGCCGCCCCTGCGTCCGCGGTGTGGCCGGGAGGCAGGAGCGGCCTCTATTGCAGAGGATGAGCGGGGCGCAAGGGCGGTTCTATCTCGCCACCCGGGCACCTCCGCCTTTCATCACTTTTTCCACTTCTTTCAGGGTAGCCATGGTGGTATCGCCCGGGGTGGTCATGGCCAGGGCGCCGTGGGCCGCACCGTAGTTGACCGCCTCTTCCGGGGTCTTGCCGGTCATCAGGCCGTAGACCAGGCCGCTGGCGAAACTGTCGCCGCCGCCCACCCGGTCGTAGATCTCCAGGTCCGGCCGCTGGGTGGCCTCGAAAAATTCGCCGTCCATCCAGAGGATCGCGCCCCAGTCGTTGACCGTGGCTGTCCTGGCATTGCGCAGGGTGGTGGCCACGCCTTTGAAATTGGGGAAATCTTTCACCACCTCGGAGATCATCTGCCTGAAACCCCGTGGGTCGAGCTTGCTCAGGCTCTTGTCCACCCCGGGGACCTCGTAGCCGAAAGCGGCGGTAAAATCCTCCTCGTTGCCGATCATCACATCCACCAGGGGGGCGAGCCTGCAGTTGACCTCCTTGGCTTTTTCGGTGCCGCCGGAGCTTTGCCAGAGGCTGGGCCTGAAATTCAGGTCGAACGAGGTTACCGTTCCGTGCTTCCTGGCGCACTCCATGGCCTCGATGATCACATCGCTGGTGGTGCTGCTGAGCGCGGCGTAGATCCCTCCGCAGTGGAACCAGCGCACACCCTCGCCGCCGAAGATCCCCTCCCAGTCGATGTCCCCGGCCTTGAGCTGGCTGGCCGCGCTGTAGGCACGGTCCGAGCAGCCCAGGGCGGCGCGGCAGCCGAAACCTTTCTCGGTAAAGTTGAGGCCCACCCGCGCGTTGCGCCCGATACCATCGAAAGGTACCCATTTGACATGGCTGATGTCCACCCCGCCCTGGAGGATCAGGTCCTCGAGCAGGCGGCCGACCTCGTTGTCCGGGATGGCGGTTACCACCGCCGCGCGCATACCGAAACACTTCCTCAGGCCCCGGGCCACGTTGTACTCGCCGCCGCCTTCCCATACCCGGAACGAGCGGGTGGTCCTGATCCGCAGGTCGCCGGGGTCGAGGCGCAGCATTATCTCTCCCAGGGAGAGGATGTCGAACTTGCAGCTTTCCGCCGGTTTGACCTCGATGGTGTTCATTTGAGTACCTCCTGGTTTCTCGTTTGGGTTAAAAAGCCTGCCTGCGGCCCCGGCAGTGGAGGGCCGGGCCTGCGAGACCGGTCCGGTAACGGAAAGACCGGCTTTCAACCAAGGGTCTGTCCGCACTGGTTTCAAAAAGTCGGGGGTGTATAATATAAAAATTGTCTCCCGCTGGCAAGGGTAGCCGGGAAGGGATGGGGCGCTCAGCGGGCGGGGTTCAGAGAAATGATCCCGCCCACGGAGATCTTTTCTCCGGGGGCCAGGCTGGCTGCACCGGGGTTGAGATAGAGCCTGGGCGGCGCGGGCTGGAAACAGAAACTGGCGGCCGGGGAGGCGGAGGCATCCAGGCGCCAGAGCCGGTCCCGGCTGAGCAGGTAGACCGTGTTGCCCTGCAGCCGGATGTCCGTGGTGGCTGTGCGTCCGCCGCCAAAGAGCCGGGCCAGCGGGCCGGCCTCCCGGTTGAAAGGCAGAAAGACAGCTTCTTCCGGCCGGCGGCCATCCATTAAGCTGTCCGCGCAAACCCAGGCGCCGGAGCAAAAGAGGTAAAGCCGGCCCGGGATGTCATTGCCCGGGGCAGCCGGGACAGCACCGCCGGGCTGCGGGCCGCGGCGGCTGAAAGCCGGCAGTGCATCCAGCCCCACAGCCACCAGGGCCTGCAGGCCGCGGAGGGTGTCTTTGCCGGTGTTTTCCAGGTCGAGGCGGTAGTTGACCACCGGGCCCACGCAGTCGACCCGGCAGCTTAGGCGCAGCGGGCCGCGGCAGGGGCCGCTGTACGCGGCGGAGTTCCTCTCGCCGGGAGTCCAGGCGACCGGGGCCAGGCTGTCCAGCCGGGACCCGCCGGGACCGGGGCGCTCCAGGTAAAAAACCGCCGCGGGGACTTCCAGGCTGAGCGAGCCTGCGCGCGAGCCGGCGACCACGAGCTGCAGGGCCGGCGGCCCGTCTTTCCCGGACGGCGCGACAAGCTCCCATTCCGGGTGCTCCGGGATAGGGGGGATAGCTCCCGGGGGCCGCGGGGCCAGCGAGTCATCGAAAATGCGCTGGGCCTGCTCTGCCATACGGAGAATCTTGTCGAAGCTTTCTCTCAGGCCGTCGGGCACGGCCGCGGTATCAGACTGCGCCAGGGAGACACCCGGGACGAGCGCCAGCCAGAGTAAGGGAAGATATTTTTTCAAGCTCATGCTCCGGATTATCAGCATTCCCGGCCTGCCTGGCGGGTAGTGCGGGCTGCGGCCAGTGGGTAAGAACGTTTCCGACTCACCTGAAAACATTTTACGGAAAATATATAGTCCAGGAGTGTTCGGGGGAAAGGAGAAAACCTTTTGGAAAAGGTTCTTCTCCTTTCCCCCGAAGCCCCCTTTTCTCTTTCCAAAATTTTTTTTCTTGTTTGGTGGCTAAGCTCTATTTCCGTAAAAAGCACTTTTTCAACATGAGAAAATTAATTCGTTAAATTATTTTGACAACCACTATAGTATAAAATAGCGGTCTGATGAAGCAAAAAAAAGCGCCGGTGCAATTTTGCACCGGCGCTGAAAGGGAAGTGGCCGATTATCCGTTTACTTGGCGTTTTTTACCTTGACCTTCACTTCCCTGGGCTTGGCCTTTTCCACCTTGGGCAGGGTGAGTTTCAGCACCCCGTCCTTGTACTCGGCGTCGATCTTGTCGACATCCACCTGGCTGCCCAGCTGGAAAGAGCGGCTGACGCGGCCGAAACTGCGCTCCCTGCGGTAGACTCCGCCTTCCTGTCCCTCGAACTCATCGCGCTTCTCGGCCGAGATGGTAAGCACGTCGTTGTCGACCGAGATATTGAGGTCCTCGGATTTTACGCCGGGGAGCTCGGCGGAGATAACGTAGTGGTCATCTTTTTCGACCAGGTCTACCCTCAGGCCGCTGTCGCGGTTGTCGCTGGCCCAGAGATCGAAAAGGTCCACGAAAGGATCGGCCCAGAAATTGCGCCGGGCCGGCGCGCTAGTGGGTGTCCATCTCACCAGTTTCATCTTAAGCCTCCTTGATTGATGCATAGAGTTGATGGTTGTTGGTTTTGATCAAAGCTCCCGGTTTAACGGGATAGTTATCATCATTTCGAAGCCCGCCTGTAGTAAAAGCAAGGGGCGTGCCAGTAAGAGGCTGGTCGAGATAAATTATTACAAAATAATAAGATAAACGGATAAGGAGATTGTTGCGGGAGGGTGGGATACCCAAGAGGCAAGCCTTGGCTGCCATAATGGCAGCACAAGACAGTTAAAAAGTCAGATTACTGCCGTAATGGCGGCAGAACGGGAATTTTCCTCTAAGACAGATGCTTTTCAGGAACTGTTTCCGGCATTTTTACGGCTGTTTTCAGGGGCAGAGGAGGGTTTCACCTGCCTGTTTTTCCTGCCGGTAAACTCGACAGCGGCCTTGTTGAAATCTTCCAGCGGGATCTTGCGGCGGAAGCCCTCGCGGTTGGTCAGCTCTACCATTTCATTGAAGATGTCCAGTCCCGAGACACGCTCCGATTCCCTGTCGCCCAAGATGAATTCCTTGCCTTCCTTGGGGAATTTCCTGATCTGGTCCTTGTAGAAATCCCTCTCGAACATCAGGCAGCACATCAGGCGGCCGCAGATCCCGCTGATCTGGGAGGGGTTGAGCGAAAGCCGCTGGTCCTTGGCCGCCCGCAGGGTGACCGGCTCGAAATCGGTGAGGAAAGTCGTACAGCAGAGCTTGCAGCCGCATCTTCCGCAGCCGCCGATCCGGCGGGCCTCATCACGGACCCCTATCTGCTTGAGCTCGATCCTGGTCTTGAAGATCGCCGCCAGGTCCTTGACCAGCTGGCGGAAATCCACCCGTTTTTCCGCGGTAAAATAAAAACTGATTTTGTTGCCATCGAACTGCCATTCCGCATCGACCAGTTTCATGTTCAGGCCGTGCTCCTCGACCTTGGTATGGCAGATCTTGAGTGCTTCCGCCTCCTTGAAAACCAGCTTGAGGACTTTGTCGATCTCTTCCCTGTTGGCCAGCCGGCGGATGACACCCAGCTTGCCGTCCTTGCTGGTGCGCTTGCGCTCGGAGAGCTGCCCTTTCTGCACCACTTTACCCAGGTCTTCCCCGCGCTCCACCTCCACCACCACGTAATCGCCGATTTTGAATACGAGGCTGCTCTTGTTGAGGTAGAACTCTTTACGCTCGCCCTTGAACTGGACTTCAACTATCTCTGTCGACATGGGAAACGACCTCTCTAAGATTCTGCAGGATCGACCAGCCCAGCAGCCGCAGGTTTACATTGCGGTTAAGCTGGTCCTGAAGGTCGAGCAGCCTGCCTAGTAAACTTATCAGTGAATGGATGTCGGCGACCCTTGCTGCGCGGTCCCTGATCCGCGAGCCCTCCGGCTGCGCTGCCGGGTGCGGGCCGGGTGCTGTTGCCGCCTGGAGGCGGCAGACCAGGATATCGCGGACAGACCGGCAGAGAAAAGACAGGTAGCGCTCGAAATCCCCGCGGTTCCACATCGGGCCGGAGCGGTTTTCCACCAGCTCGAAGCCCGGGGCCAGGGAGGTATCCAGAGCGGCCGAAAAAGTTTTTTCCACCCAGGCTTTCTGCACCTCGAAAGCCTCCTGGTCTTTCATCCTCAGTGCCTGGGTCAGGTTGCCGTCCGAGGCGCTCACCAACTCACGGGCCAGGCCGGCCTCGACAGCGAACCTTTCCACGAGCAGCGCTTCCAGGGTGGAAGTACGGGGCCGGTTGACCCGCAGCCTCTGGCAGCGGCTGAGGATAGTGGGCAGCAGGCTGGCCGGCCGGTCGGAACAGAGCACCAGCACCACTTCAGGCAGGGGCTCCTCCAGCAGCTTGAGCAGCGAATTGGAGGCCTCGGCCCGCAAGCGGTCGGCACCGGTGATCACGAATACCTTGCGCCGCCCCTCGAAACGGCTCTTGCCGGCCTCGGCCCGGATGCGG
>JAFGTO010000553.1 GCA_016934095.1 Candidatus Glassiibacteriota bacterium | reverse complement strand
GGGCTGTCCACCGAGGTAACCGAGCTCGAGAACCGGTATCCGGCCCCGGACAGGGCGCTGTAGAAACCTCTCCCCTGCACGTTGCCGAAATGCGGGGCGCGGAAACCCAGCGGGCTTACCCCCAGCAGTTCGACACAAGCCCGGTGGCAGCGTTTTATTTCCTCCTGCTGTTCTCCGGGGCCCAGGCTGTCGAAAGGCTCGTCGGGGTGCAGGATCTCGTGGTCGGGATGGGTGTAGGTGTGGTTGAGGATCTCGTGGCCGGCCTCGACCGCCAGGAGATGTTCGCGCGGGTATTTCTCGACCCATTTGCCGATCACCGCAAACGAGGCTTTCAGGCCGAGCCTGTCCAGGAGCTCGCAGAGCGGGCCGAGGGCCTCGACATCCTCCGGGTGGTCGACATCGAACGACAGGTTCACCACCCCGCCTTTATCGGCGTAACAACTCCCGGCGGCTTTTCCCTGTTCCCGGTAGAAAATCCTGGTGAAAACCCGGGGGGCAAAGGTGTAGACCAGCCCGGTAACCAGCGGGCCCCTTGCTCTGCCGAGACCTGAGATGAACCGGCTAAGCCGCGACGATCTCAATTATCCTCCTCCCGGCCTGCCCATCCCCGAAAGGATTGCCCCAGCCGGTGGGCCGCCTGACCATTTCGAGTGCAGCAGCCAGGATTTCCCCGGCGCCGGTGCCCGCCACCATATTCGCGCCCACTTCCACTGTCTCCGGCCGCTCGGTGCTGATCCGGGCGGTCACACAGGGCACCCCGAGGATACAGGCCTCTTCCTGCACTCCGCCGGAGTCGGTGATCACCAGGCGGGAATTTTGTTCGAGCTGAACGAAAGCCAGGAAATCCAGCGGCCCCAGCCGTATGACAGATTCGGGCAGCGCGATGCCGGACTCTTCCAGCCTGAGCGCCGTGCGGGGGTGCACCGGGAAGACCAGGGGCATCCCGAGCTCCCGTCCCACCCTGCCGAGCCCATCGGCCAGGCCCGCCAATGTCCCCGGCGAATCCACGTTTTCCGGCCGGTGCAGGGTAACCAGGATGTAATTTCCGGGATCGACTCTCCAGCGCTCCCGGACCGGAGGCAGTTTCCCGGTCAGGCCGGCAGCCTGCTGCAGGGCATCCACCACCGTATTGCCGGTGACATGGATGCGTTCCCTGTCGAAACCCTCAGCCAACAGGATCCCGGCCGCTTTTTCGGTCGGGGCCAGCAGGTAGTCGGAAAGCCGGTCGGCGAGGATCCGGTTGGTTTCCTCGGGCATCCGGCGGTCGTAGCTGCGCAGGCCCGCCTCCACGTGAGCCACCGGGATAGACAGGCGATGGGCCATCAGCGCCCCGGCCAGCACCGAGTTGGTATCCCCCTGAACGAAAACCACGTCCGGACGTTGACTGCTCAGCACGGGGTCCAGCCCCTGGAGCATCCGCCCGAGCTGCACTCCGTGGCTGCCGTGGCCCACCCCGAGGTTGTAATCCGGAGGCGGCAGCTCAAGCTGCTCGAAAAACACTTTGTCCAGCTCCGGCAGGTAATGCTGGTTGGTATGGATGATCTCGAACGGAGACCCCGCTTTGAGCATCGCGCGGATCAGCGGGGAAAGCTTGATTATCTCCGGGCGGGTGCCCAGAATAAAAGCAGATTTCACCAGGTACGCTCCTTGAGGGCTGATGGCCGCAGACAGGGGAGGCAAGTCCCCGCTTATCGATAGCAGACCTGACCGGGCGTCGGAAACAAGGCCCCGTCAGCCGGAACCCCGTCGACTGGAGGATTTTTCAACGCACTGCCGGTAAATATAAAAATAGCGGACAGGAAATACAACGAGATAAAACCACTGGGAACGGTCAGGATTTCATCAAGTGCAGGCAGGAGTAAAAGGACGGATAAAAAATCGGGAAGTCTGGAGCAGGGGCTCCGGGTGGAAAAGGCTGCGGAATGCTAGGTTTTTTCTTTCTGCTGTTTTATCTCTTTGGGTGGTTCCTTTTTTTTCGACTCCAGATCCTTATTCTTTGCCTTGGCGTCCTCGTCCTTATCCCCGGTTTTCAGGCTCTGGTCCTCCCTGCCGGACTTGTTCAGGCTATGCAGTTTGTTGGTCAGGGTGGCGCACTTATTGTAGGATTTGACTTTTCCGGCGCCGAGGTAGATCTCGATACGCACCTGACCCATGTGCTGACAGGAAAAACTCGGGTCGTTGCTGTTATTGCAGTAGGCCGTGCGGGGCAATGAGTTTCCGCCGGCATGAGGATAAGCCACGGCACATTTGAACGGACAAAAATCGATAACTTCTTTCAGTTTTTCTTCGTAGCCCTCGACCATCAGCTCCTGCATGGAGAAAACCTCCACCAGGCTGCTGACAATACTCCAGCACATCCCGTTATCCCGAAACAGCTTGATCAGCCCCAGCAGCACGTTGACCAAGCCGGTCCTGCGGGTAAACTTCTCACCGATCACCTTGATCTGGCTCTGGGTGAAATTATAACGCACCTTGTGGGGCAGCGGTGAGAGCATTTCATCGATCAGCTCGGCGAAATAAAGCAGCAGGGTGGTCTTGTGACGGATGTCTTTCAGGTCGGGCCGGTGGTGGTTCGAGATGATATGCTGGATCTCGTTCTTGGTAAACGGCAGCATGGTCAGTTTCTGCTCGCCGAAAACATTCGCGCTGTGTTCCTGGTGTTCTTTGATAAAGGCTTCCAGCTCATTCGGCAGCAGATCGTCGAGCTTCTGCAGGCCAGGGTAAGTCTCGGTGCGCACGATCCCCATATCGTGCAGGATGGCGGCCATACCGACATTGACCAGCGAAATTATCGACCAGCGGAGCTTCAGTCCTACGGCGATAACCAGCATGGTAGTACGGATACTGTGGTCCAGAATCTGCTCCGGGGCCCGGTCCTGGGAGTCGGCACCGATTTTAAACTCGTACATGCTCCGGATTATATCCGGGTTGGAGATCAGCTTCTCCACCACCCGCAGCACCTTCCCCCGAAGATCGGTATCCTGGAGGAAATTGGGGTAGTCCGTACCGGCTTCTATGACCTCGGTCATCCTGGAGATATCTTTTTCCAGGACCTGGCGAAGGTGGGTATATGTTCCCTCATCGGGTTTAATACTGACCCGGTGCTTAACAGGAGCCAACTGGCCGGCGAACCGGCGGATAGAATCGATAACCTTCTCGTCAAGCCTGCCGTTCGGCAGCTCTTTACGCGTAATCAGGAAACTGCCTGCCTGCAGCCTGACATCGCTTTCAAGCTCCATATCCGGAACTATATGATCTACATGCATCTGCATCCGTAATAAAACCCGCTTTCTCATGCGTAACAGCAACCGAGGGTTAAACCCGTAAAAAAGCGCAAAAACTCCACCTCCACATTTTGTGGATTTTAAAGAGTCATCTTACGCCTGATTAGTTCGACACCTTATACATATTGTAACATCGGCCTGTAAAAGTCAAGAGTTACAATAAATAGTATCCTGGTGAATACCCTGTTGACCCACGCCACAAAAGAAAGCGGCAGTCTCCCGGAAAACATGTCCCGGCAAAATTGAAAGTCCCCCGCAGCCGAACGCAAGGAATGCGCTCGCCAGTCAATTCACCTTGAATCTCCCGGCCTGGAGGCCGGAGCTGCGGAGGGCAGGGTAGTGGTGCAATCCATAGGCTCAGCTCAGCGAGTTTTCCGAGCCCCCCGGCAGGCTGTCGCCGATGCGCGTCTCACCTTTCCGTTGCGACTCGTTCAGGATCTGGAGCCGGCCGGTCAGGGTGGCGCATTTGAAGTAGGATTTCATCGCACCTTTGCTTTTTTGTATCTGGATCTGTAACCGGCTCAGGTGCTCGCAGTAAAATTCCTTATCCGTGCTGTTTTTACAGTAAATCGTCCGCGGCAGGATGTTTCCTCCGGTTGCCGGGTGGAGCCCGGCACAATTGAAAGGACAGAAATCGATAATCTTTTTCAGCTTTTCCTCATAATTTTCCACCAGCAGTTCTTCCATGGAGAACAACTGTGCCAGGGCCTGTACCATTTCCCAGACAAGACCCCGGTCCCTGAAAAGCTTCACCAGGCCCAGCAACAGGATCACCAGACCCACCCGGCCGTGGTAGCGCTTTCCCAGCTCTTGTTTCTGAACCTGGGTAAAATTGTAGCGTACCTTATGCGGCATGGCGGTAACCATCTCATCGACCAGCTCCGCCAGGTAAAGCAAAATGGTGGTTTTATGGGTCTCATCCGCCAGGTCCGGCCGGTGATGATTGGCCAGCATGTGTTCGATTTCATTCCTGGTATGGGGAAGCATGGTCAACTGCTGGTTTTTAAAAATATTAACACTGTTATTCTGGTGTTCCTCAACGAACTCTTCAAGCTCTTCGTCGTCATAGTCATCCAGCTTCCTGAGATTACTGTAAACTCCGGTCAGCAGAATTCCCATATCATGCAACACACCGGCCATACCGGAATTGACCAGAGGAATTATCGACCATTGAATCTTCAACCCTATCGCGATACAGAGCACAACCACCCGGATACTGTGATCAAGAAGGTAGTCTCCCCACAGGGAGACTACCCTGGCTTGTACTTTCAGATCATACATATTCCTGATCATATCCGGGTTGGAGATCAGCTTTATCACTATCACCCGGACCTTTTCCTCTAACCCGGATTCAACGAGAAAATTGGGGTAATCCCGGCCCGTCAGTATCGCGTCCATAGTTTTTTTCACGTCGTTTTCGAGCACTCCTTTCAAGTGTTCGAAAACCAGTTCATCACCGATAACCTGGACCTTGTGTGTATATGGTGTAAGCTGTGAGGAAAATTTACGCAGTGAGGCAATTACCTCTTCGGTAAGCTTTCCATCCGGCAGTTCATTAAGCGTGATCAGGAAACTCCCCGCCTTGAGCTTTATATCCTGTTCCAGCCGCATATCCGGTATCAGATCATCGACATGTACCAGCATTTATCAGTATCCCGGAGCCGTTAGAGTATGGGAGCAAATCCCGTGTCCTGTCGATTGAGCTTTGTATAAATCGAGCGTCCTGAAAACAGCGCAACGGTATTATCTTTTTATCAATAATACAAAAATATTACATAATTTAATCTCTCAAGTCAACCACATTATTCCGGGATCAAGCCGGAGCCGGATATCTTCGACCACCCTGAGCGGATAACACCCGGCTTACCGGTAAATTACCTCTTGACATCCTCATCGGGCTGCAGCCGGCCGGTATGATACCGGGTGAATCGGCCAGCGAGTGCATTCCCCGCGGTTTGCCGTGGGGAGTCTTCAATATCCCCTGAAACACCATATCCATTAATTACACCACTGGACCGCAGATAGTATCAAAATTTTCAACCGGGAAGATAATAGCCTCTGTCAATTGAAAAATCCCGTCTTCTATAAACACGTTGACAAATACAAATTTTGAAAACGTGGCTGTCCAGGCAGTTCCGGGCGGCTTTGAAGACTCTTTTTTCAACGGCCCCCTAGAACCAACAACTGCAACAACCTGATGCACCTTGCGACCAGGTAAAAAACGGGATTCCCCGTGTAGTACATGCCTTTTTTTTCTACCAATTGTCTGTGTTTCAATAATCTTTCAAGCCTGAGCTCAACGATCTGCCGGGCGTTATACCTCGCATAAATCTCCGCCAAAGAAAGGCCTGAAGGGCTTTCCATAAGATCTCTCATTATTCTTATCCTCAAGGCGGTCTCGCCCAGCAGCAGGAAAACAGTATGACAATACCCCAGTAATAGATAGATGACCACGTTTACGACTACCTGGAGACATACATTTCCCTCTGCCCGGGGACAGCCTGCAAGCACAGATATGATGAGAACGGCCGGCAGACCGCAGCCCAAACCCGTCATTAAAGACCTGAAAAACCCGGCCCGCGGAAATAGACGGTATACCAGGACCTGGACCGCCGCGAACACGGCCAGGCTGATCAGTGGATTGAAAAATTGCAGCCAGGCATTGAGCATTTCGGGTTAACCGCCGCCTTTAGGTGCATTCATCAACTTACGATAAAAGATAATGGCCTTGATCAGAAATTCGCCCTTGGGCAGCAACCGGTACCTGCCATGGTCCAGTCGCGCCATTTTCTCAGCGACCAGGTTGTCCAGCCTGGAGCCGATCAGGGTATCCCCGGTCATCCGCTCCAACAGGTCGTCTCCGGACAAACCGGCCGGACCCGCATCGGCGACGAAGAGCATGATCATGATCGAGGGGCTTTCATAGATCAAGGCCGAATAGGTAAAGAGGTAAGCAATAGTCAGTGAAGTGAAAAAAAGTATGACTTGCAGATATTCGGGTAGGCTTTCAGGCAAAGGCAGGAAAAACGGCCGCCCGCTCGTGGCCACCAGACAAATGAAGACAACTCCCAGGACCAGCACGCCGAAAAAAATTTGTAAGATAGCCCTGTTTTGCCTTGAGGGAATGCGGATCCGCCAGACTGCCAGGTGGCAGCCGAAGGCCAGGAAAGACAGCAGCAGGCACCAGACAAGTACGCTCATATCAAGCGATCCGGCAATATGATCACAGGCCGTTGACCGTAAATCTATGGGCCTGCTTCTTCGATATTGCCCCCGGAAAGAAAGGCGATTTTGCCCTGGAAAGCGAATTTTGTTTTCAGGTCCCGGATAATCTCGTTCTTATAAGCCAGGGCCGTAATAATAACCGTATCCACCGGTTCTGCGAGCAGCCGCTCGGTCGGGCAGACCTCCAGGTGGGATACCGGAGTGTAGCGGCCGTGTTTGACCCGGTCCAGGTCCACCAGGTAGGCCACGGAGGCGGTGTCCACCATGGCGAGGGTGAGTACGCCCTTTGCTCCCGAACCCCAGATCGCCACCTTCCGGCCGGCTTGTTTCTCGCGGTCGAGAAACTCGCGGAAAGACCCGGAGATGGATTTTGCAGCCTGCTCGATCCCCTCGAGGCCGGGGTGCTCGGTGCGCCTGACCCAGACCTCATTGTACTCGCCATCCATGGCCCGCTGGAGACGGACTACCTCGAGCGAGTTCCGCGAGCACAGGTGTACCAGAGCATTTTGCGAAAAATAGGAGAGGTGGTCCGGGAAGAAGTCGAAGAAGCGCTCGTTCTCGACCGCCATCTCCAGGGCGGGGACCTCGATCAGGCCTGCTCCGCCGGGCTTGAGCAAGGCGCGCAGCTCCCGGAGGAAATCGTTAGGCTCGGGCACGTGTTCCAGTACCTGGCGGGTCGCGAAAGCCTCGAACGTCCCGTGCAGGTGCGGGAAAGCACCAGCCTTGACAAAACCGTCGACAGTGGACAGACCCTTTTTTTCACAGGCACGCCTGGCTTTGGCGCTGGGCTCGTTGGCCAGCACCTCGCAGCCGAGACCCTTGATGATCAGCGAGAACTGGCCGTCCCCGCACCCGGCCTCAAAAACGCGTCCGCCCCTCAAGCCAAAATACTCGACAAAGGCCTTTGCCTGGGAAGCCTGGAATTTCTGCATCTTCTCGGCGTGGCTGTGCGACATCAAGTACTCATCGTAGAACTCGTCCTGCAGGTACTCGGCCAGTTGGACATGGCTGCACGCCCGGCAGCGGTACACGCTCAGCTCGACAGGCCGGTCGCGGTCGAACTGCTCCGGGTCGATGAGGCGCTCGATATTGCGGGGAGCCCTGGGATAATGCAGTATCCGCTCCAAATCACCGCTTTCACAAATGCGGCATAGTGCTTCACTCATTTTAACCCGAATTATTCATAAAATTATCGCCTCGATTTTATAACTTCAAGCATCGAGACAAGTTAAAAAGTAAATTTAATCCCCGGG
>JAFGTO010000552.1 GCA_016934095.1 Candidatus Glassiibacteriota bacterium | reverse complement strand
GGACAAATCAGGGTGTCGGGCACATCCGTGCCCGGATCTCCGGCCACTTAAATACGCGGCCTCCGGTTCGTGAATAATCCGGGATAGGACCGTAAAAGACAGGGGCTTCAGAAAGAATTACGAGATACTGAAAAAATTCATCGGCAGCAAAGATTATCCGCCGGAAAAAAGATACAAATGGCCGGGCCGGTCAGGATAAACGCCGGGGCAGGTACTTGTAAGGCAGCAGACAGTCGGCGTAAGTTCATCCGCGGCACTCCTTGAGAGCTATCGAAGGGATTGCCGCTTTTTTTCGCCTTTACCAGGCTGTACGGTAAAAGGGCCTCAAGCCGTTGAACGACTCAGGTAAAAATACTACCATTCAGCGGAGGATGGTATATATTTGGAGTTTTAAACTCACAGCCAGCCGTTGCCCATGCACAAGATCCGGGTTCGCCGGTATTTCGGGAGGAACAGATGCAAACCCGCACTAACAGGCTCTCCACGGCTACGCCGCTTTTTATCCTGGCCCTCTTCACCTTGACTCAGCCGCTTCCTGCCTCTCAGGCAGGGATTAAACTGAAAGGACTCGAGCTTTACCCCACGTTCGAGTGTATCGGCATCAGGGTCCGGTACGAAGGGGACACCGATTCCAATGCAACGGCCGGGGTACGCTACCGGCTGCAAGGCTCCAACACCTGGCGCGAGGCCCAGCCGCTGGCACGTATCAGGGACAGCCGCTTTGCCGGGAGCATTTTCTTCCTGAGTCCGGATGCAGTCTACGAGGTGGAGGTGGCTCTAAGCGTGCCCGGGGGCGAAGCCGATCAAAAAAGGACCGCCCATGCCAGGACACGCTCCGACCGGTTCCCGGTCGGCGGGGGGAAGGAATATTTCGTGGCCGTGTCTGGCGACAGCTCGAACCCCGGCACGCTGGGAAAACCTTTCGCCGCTATCCAGCAGGCTGCAGACCTGGCGCGCCCGGGCGATGTAGTCTGGGTCATGCCGGGAGTCTACCGCGAGGAGGTAACGGTCAGCCGTTCCGGTAACCGGCAGGCATACATAGCGTTCCTGGCCCGCGGCGGGCCGGTTGTCCTCTCCGGCGCCGACCCGTACTATGAAAGCCCGGAGCCCGGAGAAAAATGGAGCGCAGAGGGAAACGGGGTCTTTTTCAGCGACCCGGGCCGGCGGACACGCTACCTGGCTGCGGACGGAGACCGCCTTTACCATTACCTGACCAGGAAGGAATTCGATGAGTTCATCTGCGGACAGCCGGGCGGCTGGTACCAGGATGAAAACAGCGGGCGCCTGTACGTGCGGCTGAGCTCCGGGGATGACCCGGACAGCCACTTGATGCAGGTGGCCGCCCTGGATGCAGGGTTCACTGTCAAGGGCGCGGACTATGTCCTGATCGATGGTTTCGAGGTGCGGGACTACGGGAGACAGACCGCAGGTTCGGGGGTCCGCCTGGATGGAGCCGCCTGGTGCGTGGTCAGGAATTGCTCGATCCACGGGATGAATTCCAAGGTGCTGCTCAGCGGGGCCCGCGCCGAGGGCAACCTGGTGGAATCATGCGAGCTCTGGGACACCTCGATCCACCTCTGGCCCTGGGCCATGACCAAGGGCCATGACGAGGAAGGGGCAGGGGTGATGTCGACCGGCGGGCGCGGCAACGTGGTCAGGGGATGCAGGATGCACGGGCTTTTCGACGGCCTGGCCCCGTCATACTGGGACAGCCTCTGGTCCGAGTCCTACAACTGCGACTGGGATGTCTACGACAACGAGATCTTCGATACCAGGGATGATATTATCGAGCCGGAAGGGCCCTGCATTAATTTCCGCTTCTGGAACAACTACTGCCACAACCTTTTTGTCGGTGTCTCCCTGGCTCCGATAAACGTGGGCCCGGCGTACGTCATGTACAACGTCGTCTACGACCAGAGCTGGATGTGCCTCAAGTACAGCGGTATCGGCCCGGGGAGATGTTACCTCTACCACAACACGTTCTACAGCAAGCAGCCCGCAGTGCACACTATCACCTGCAGCCGGCCCTTGGAGGCGCAGACTTTCCGCAACAACATTTTTTTCGCCACGGCCTATGCCTTCTGGACCTCCAAACCGCCGAAACCCGGCAATGACCTGGACTACGACACCTGGTACACCAGCGATACGCCTTGGTTCAAGATCTGGGTGGGCACCCCGTACAAGAGGTTTTTCTACATTGACGGGAAGGAAATCTTCTTCCTGGAAGACCTGCAGCGCAGCACCGGCTGGGAGATGCACGGCAAGCAGGCGGACCCCTGCTTTGTCGGCCAGGAATCCGGAGACCTGAGGCTCAGGGCGGACAGCCCGTGTATCGACAGCGCAGAGCTCCTGCCGAATATCAACGACAGCTACCTGGGCCAGGCACCCGACATGGGGGCTTATGAAAGGGGCGGCAGCCTCGGCTCGAAATTTCCCCTGGGTAAAAGGCCTCGCTGAATAAGACACGGATAGGACTTGGAGCTTGATGACATGCCCTTAGGATTATGAAGTATTGCTTGAAATAATTGCTGTAACCTTTTCTTAGTAAACAAGTTAACTCTGTTTAAAACCCGACGACATGGATGAGCAGAAGAAATTTCTGGTGCCCGGTTTCTACCTGCTGTTTTTCATCTCGGGCGTTTCAGGCCTTGTCTACCAGAGCCTGTGGCTGCGGATGTTCACCCTGGTATTAGGGAACAGCCTGCATTCGGCCAGCCTGGTCTTTGCGGCTTTCATGTGCGGTCTGGGGCTTGGGGCCTGGTTTTTCGGCAGGTACGTCGAGAGGAAAAAGGACATCCTAGTCGTGTATGTCGCACTGGAGCTGGGGATTGCCCTGACCGGGCTGGCCGTGGGCAAGGCCATCCCTTCCCTGGGTCGTTTGATCCCTTCTCTGCAGAGCTGGCTGTTCGGTTACCCGCCTTTGCTCGGCCTTTTCCGCCTGGCGGTCTCCTTTGTGATCATGCTGGTTCCCGCCATGCTGATCGGCGGCACTCTGCCCGTGCTAAGCCATTTCCTCATCCGCCGTCTCGACCTGGCCGGCCAAAGGATCGGGGGCCTTTACGGCTGGAACACCATGGGGGCGGTCGCAGGGTGCGCAGCCACCGGTTTCTGGCTGCTCAGGGTCGCGGGTATGAGCGCTTCGCTGTACACGGCAGTGGCGCTGAACCTTTTCGTGGCCCTGGCAGCGCTGGCCTTGAGGAGTTATGCAGGGAGTCTCAGGGCTGGGGAGGTTGCCGGAGGTCGCAGGGTCCCGGCAGGGGCTCCCGGACCTTCCATCCCGCAAGGGATGCGGTGCCTGCTGACTGCTGCGGCAGGGATTACCGGCATGGCTGCCCTTGGATGTGAGGTGGTCTGGGCACGCTTTCTGAGTTTCCTGCTGCACAACGACATCTACGCCTACTACCTGATGCTCTCCTGCGTGCTGCTGGGTATCGGCCTGGGCAGCCTGGTTTACTCCCGCTGGCTTGACCGGGTACAGCGGCGGCTGCTGATACTCGGGCTGCTGGAGACCGGCCTGGGGTTGTCCGTTGCCGCCTGCTACCTGGCCTGCGCCCTTATCTACCGCTGGTTCGGCGGCTCTCCAGCCTTCATGCGCCTGCAGAATTTCCTCCTTGACCTGTTCGCAGAACCCTTCTACAGCCTCATCTCCATCAGGCTGCTGTTTACGCTGGCTGCCCTGTTCCTGCCCTCTCTGGTCATGGGAGCGGTCTTTCCGCTGATCTGCCGCCTCTACCTGGTGGATAAGCGCAGTGTCGGCAGCGGGACCGGCAGCATTTACGCGGCCAACACCGCAGGGGCGGTTGCCGGGGCCCTGGCCTGCGGGTTTTTCCTGGTCCCTGTCCTGGGCGTGCAGAATTCCCTTTTCATCCTAGCCGGGATCAACCTGGCCCTGGGCGCGGTAATTGTCCTCTACGAAGCCCGCCTGAGCGTTGCTGGGGCCGCTGGGCGCGCCACGGCCCTTGCCGCAGCAGCGCTGGCCTTCGGCCTGCTCTTTCTGCTCCCGGGCAACCAGGTGAGAGAATTCGTGATGAAAGACAAGAAATATACCCG
>JAFGTO010000089.1 GCA_016934095.1 Candidatus Glassiibacteriota bacterium | reverse complement strand
GAGCGCAGGCAGGCGGAGGAGGCCTTGCATGAAAGCGAGGAAAAATACAGGGCCTTTTTTGAAAATACCGGGACTGCGGTGCTGATTGGAGACGAAGATACGACAATATTAATGGCAAATGCTGAATTTGAAAGGCTTTCCGGATATTCCAGGGAAGAAATGGAAGGGAAAAAAAGCTGGACTGAGTTCTTGTCGCAAGAAGACCTGGAAAGAATGCAGAGTTATCATAAATCCCGGCTGATCGACCCTGATTCCGCCCCGAAGGGCTATGAATTCAGGTTCATTGACAGGCAAGGCATGGTTAAAGACCTGCTGGTGAACGTGTCGATGATACCTGGAACCAAAAAGAACATCGCATCTTTCATTGATTTGACCAAGCGGAAAAAATCTGAGGATAAGATCAGGCATCTTAACAGGTTTCTTCTGGCGATTCGTAATGTCAACCAGCTCATAACCCAGGAAAAAGACCGGGAGAGGCTGCTGAAGAGCGCATGTAAAAACATCACGGAGAACGGTGAGTACCATTATGCCTGGATCGCTCTGACAGATGAATCCGGCAGTGTGGTGAGGACTTACCAATCCGGGTTTGGTAATAAATTCAAGCCGATAGACAGGTTGTTGAAGAAAGGTGAATTTCCCTGGTGCGTCAAAAAGGCGCTTTCGAATTCAGACGTGGTGGTTGAACAAACAACTCGAGCTGTGTGTGCCGGGTGCCCTCTGGAGAGCTTATACCAGGATACAGAAGTGATGAGCACCAGGCTGGAATACGACGGAAAGCTTCACGGCGTCTTCGTAGTAGCGGGATCCACTGATTTCCTGGTTTACCCGGAAGAGAAACATCTTTTCAAAGAAATTGCCGGGGATATTTCTTTTGCCCTGAACAAGATGGAGTTGGAGGAACAGCGCAGGCGGGCGGAGGAGGCGCTCAAGCAAAGCGAGGAGCTGTTCCGCCTGGCTTTCGAGAACGCTAACGTGGGAGTCTGCCTGGTGGGCCTGGACGGGCGTTTTACCAGGTTTAACCACCAGATGTGCGAGATGTTCGGGTACAGCCGGGAGGAGCTCGAAGGCAAGCACGTGAACGACCTCACCCATCCGGAAGACCTGGATATCAGTCCCGGATTCATCCGCAAGTCGGTTGCCGGGGAAGTGGACTACTCCCAGTTCGAGAAGAGGTACTATCATAAGAAAGGCCACCTGATCTACGGCCAGGTCTCCAGCTCTCTTGTCCGGAACACTGAAGGCGCTCCCTTGTATTTCATTTCCCACGTATTGGATATCACCGAGCGCAAGCTGTCGGAGGCAGCCCTCCAGCGGGAGCGCGATCTCCTGAACCGTCTCATGGAAACCAGCCCGGCGGGGATCCTGATGATAGACAGCCACGGGCGGATCACCTTCGCCAACCCGCGGGCGGAAGAAGTGCTGGGCCTGAGCAGGGATGGAATAACCGGCTGGACTTGCAACGACCCGCAATGGCGGATTACCGGCCTGGACGGCGGGCCTTTCCCGGAAGACGAGCTCCCCTTCAGGCAGGTAATGGATACCGGCCGGCCGGTTTACGACGTCCGCCACGCTATCGAGTGGCCAGAAGGGCAGAGGGTGGTTCTCTCAATAAACGCAGCGCCGCTTTTCGACACCTCCGGCAGCATCAGCGGCACCGTGGCCACTGTGGAGGACATTACCGGGCGCCTCGAGGTGGAGAAGCAGCTCAGGGATTCGGAAGAAAAATTCCGGGAGCTCTATGACAACGCCCCGGTGGGCTACCACGAGCTCGACACCGAAGGCAGGATAATCCGGGTCAACCTGACCGAGGCCGGGATGCTCCGCTACCGGCGCGAGGAAATGCTGGGGCGGCCGGTCTATGATTTCATCCATCCGGATGAAAGGAATAATGCGAAAAGATCCTTCAAATTGAAAATCTCAGGCAAGAAAAAGCCGGAGACTTTCGAGAGGAAGTATGTCCGCAAGGACGGGTCGATCCTCGATTGCCTGATAGATTTGAACCTGGTGCGTGATGAGCGCGGCAGGGTAACCGGCATGCTCACTACCCTCCAGGACATCAGCGGGTTGAAAAAGGCCGAGAAAGCCCTGGAATGCCGCCTGGAGATGGAAAGGATAATCGCTGCGGTCTCCGCGAGCTTTGTCAATGTCCCGTACGACGGGTTCGACAAAGTGATAAACGATACCCTGAAAGAAGTAGGAGAATTTGTCGGGGTGGACCGCAGCGTCCTGTACCTGATGTCCGGGGACGGCTCGAAGATGACCAATACCCACGAATGGTGCAGGCAAGGCGTGGCTCCTTTAACGGGCAGCCTGCAAGAGGTACCTGCGGGAACCTGGTGGATGGAGAAGCTCAGCCTCCTGGAGACTATCCACGTTCCCTGCGTGGCGGACTTGCCGGAAGAGGCCTCCCGGGATAAAGAGTTCCTCCAGTCCCAGGGAATACAATCCATTTTAGCGGTCCCGATAGCCTCAGGAGAAGAGCTGCTGGGTTTCATCGGCTACGACTCGGTGAAGCAAGAGAAGACCTGGAAAGAGGAAGATATCACCCTGCTCGAGATGATAGCGGCTACCTTTGCCAGCGCTTTGCAGCGAAAACGGGCCGGCGAGGTCCGCCGTCAGCTCCAGACCGCTATCGAGCAGGCCGGGGAGATCGTCATCATCACAGACACCCAGGCTATGATCCAGTACGTCAACCCGACTTTCGAGAGGATTACCGGCTACTCGCGCGAGGAGGCGACGGGCCGGAAAACCAGCATCCTCAACAGCGGCAAGCACGACCGGGCTTTTTACCGCAAGCTCTGGGAGAAGATTAACTCGGGCGAGGTCTGGACCGGCCGTTTTATCAACAAGAAGAAAGACGGCACCCTGTACCATGAGGAAGCCACCATCTCCCCGGTACGGGACGCAGCCGGTGAAATAGTACAGTTCGTGGCGGTCAAGCGCGACATCTCCCAGCAGATCGAGCTGGAAAACCAGCTCCGCCACATGCAGAAAATGGAGTCGATCGGGCTCTTGGCCGGCGGCGTGGCCCACGATTTCAACAACCTGCTGACCGCGATCATGGGCTATTCATCCCTGATCAAGAAAGCCGCGGACCTGCCCGAAAAACAGCGGAACCGCATCCTGGAAATCGAGAAGGCCTCCCAGCGTGGGGCCGAGATCACCAGGCACCTGCTTGCTTTCAGCCGCAAGAAGCCGCCCGACCTGGCCACCATTGACCTGAACGATGCGGTAAACCAGTCGGTGCGTTTCCTCAAGCGCGGGCTCGGGCCGGATATTCCGGTGGAAACCAGGCTGGAGCGCTCACTGGAGCCGGTAAGTGCGGACAACACCCAGATTCAGCAGGTGCTGACCAACCTCTGCCTGAATGCAAGGGACGCCATGCCGCACGGCGGAAAAATAGTCATCGAAACCTCCAATTTCGATGTCGACAAAGATTACGCCGCCCGCTACATGTACGCCCGCATCGGCCCCCATGTCCTGCTGGCGGTTACCGATAACGGCACGGGAATGGACAGCGAGACCCTTGCCCGCATTTTCGAGCCGTTTTTCACCACCAAGGAGACCGGCAAGGGCACCGGGCTGGGACTGTCCATTGTTTACGGTATAATCAAGAACCACGGCGGGTTCATCAATGTCTACAGCGAGCCCGGCAGGGGCACCACCTTCAAGATCTATCTGCCCCGGGCGGCCGGGCAGGCGGAAAAGGCCAAACCGGTCGAGCCGCCGGCAAAGGGCGGAGATGAGACCATCCTGATTGTAGATGACGAGAGGATGATCCTCAGCCTGGCGGCCAGTATCCTGGAGGAATACGGCTATACCTGCCTGACTGCTGAGAGCGGGAAGGAAGCCCTGGAGATCTTCAGGCTGAAGCACGGGAGCATCGACCTGGTAATACTGGACCTGGTCATGCCCAGGATGAGCGGTCAGGAGGTCTTTGAGCAAATGCTGAAGATCGATCCCCGGGTATCGGCAGTCATCTCGAGCGGCTTTTCCGTGCAGGATGAGAAGGCCCTCCTCGAAAAGGGTGTCAAGGCCTTTATCCCCAAGCCCTACCAGGAGAGAATGCTGGCCCGGGTAGTGCGGGAAGTACTGGATCAAGGCAAAGAAATAAAGAGGTGACAAATGGCGGAAAAACCCGAAAACCTCCGGATGCTGGTGATTGACGATGATGAGCTGGTGAGGAGTTTTATCGCCAGCCTCTGCGAAGATAATAACTGGTCGATCGACCAGGCCGAGAACGGGCCCCAGGGCATCGAGATGGTCAGGAACGACTCGAGAGACTACGAGGTGGTGCTGATGGATATCCGCATGCCCGG
>JAFGTO010000088.1 GCA_016934095.1 Candidatus Glassiibacteriota bacterium | reverse complement strand
GGTGAGTAATTCCGCACTTTAAAAAGAAGTCTCCCTAGACATAGTAGAAAATTTTGGAAAGTGGGAGGGGGCACGAGGGAGGGCGGAGAACCCGTGAGGAAGGGTTCCGCCCTCCCCCGGAAAAATCCGGTAATCTGCATACCTGGTTGTCAATTCGGTATCAGGTCTATCCTTCCCCGCTGACAGTCGCTGCTATTTCATTTTATATCGCCGAAATACGGATACTCGTCAAAGCAATCGCCCTTGCCCAGGGCCCTGGGATCTTCCGTTTCTTTCAGCTCTTTCATGAGCTGGCCTTTGAGTCCTGCCAGTATCTCCCGATATTCCGGGTCGCCTGCAACGTTGGTCAGCTCGTGCGGGTCTTTTCGCAGGTCGTACAGCTCATCCGCCGGCCGCTTGGCTGAACAAAGCTCGTAATACTTCTTCAGCTCCGGATCGTTCCGGTGATCCACGATGTATTGCTTCGTCGGGCTGCCGTCGATATCGCTCAGCACAGGCCCCCGCATACTAATTTCAGGGTCCCCGGCCGGCCAGCGCTCCGGCCGGAAATTATGAATGTAAAGAAAGTCCCTGTTCCGGATAGCGCGCATGGGGGTCCCCCCCATGTGGTCAGCCTGGGCAGGAGTGTGGCGCTCCTTGCCGGTCAATACATGGTCGCGGCTTGGGTCCACAGTGCCGGATTTGTCAGAGCGGAAAACGCCCATCAGGCTGCGTCCCGTCATTGCCTCCAGGGGCCTGATACCCGCCGCTTCCAGGAATGTCGGAGCGAAGTCGGCAAAGCTGACAAAATCATCGACCACGCGGCCTTTCTTAATCCTGTCGCCCCACTGGACAGCCAGGGGGACATGCACGCCCAGGTCATAGAGATTGCTCTTGCCGCGCGGGAACGGCCAGCCGTTGTCGCCGGTCATTACTACCAGGGTATTGTCCAATTCCCCCAGCTCTTCTATGACCTTGAGGGCCCGGCCCACCTCGAGGTCGAACCGCTGGATCTCCAGGTAATAGTCGCAGATGTCGGTGCGGATCTCTCTCGAGTCCGGCAGGCACGGCGGCACCTGCACTTTCTCCAGGTCCATGCCGCTGTTTATCCCGGACTGCCATTCGTATGGCCGGTGGGGGTCGCTGGAGCCGAACCAGAAGCAGAAGGGTTTGTCTTTGGGACAGTCCTGGAAAAAGTCGCCGACACTCCCATAAGCCTTGCCGGCCACGGGCCTGGAGCGGTCCTTTCCCGGCCCGAAAGCCTTGCGAAAAGTTCCTGTAAAATAGCCGCTGTCCTCGAGCAGGTTGGGGTAGGTCTGGGGCCCTTCCGGGAACCGGCTCCAGAGGTTCCCTCCCGGCCCCAGGCGCCAGTGGTACTGGCCGGTCAGGACCGAGTTTCTCGAGGGCGTGCACGAGGGCGCCGTAACGAAGGCATTGGTGAAGAGGATGCCGTTGGAGGCGATGCTGTCGAACGTCGGGGTTTTTACCACCTTGTCGCCATAGCCGGGGGCATGCGGCCAGCCCCAGTCATCCGCGATGCAGAAAATGATGTTCGGCTGTTTCCCTGGAGGCTCATCTGCCTGCAGGCAGGGAGCGGAGGCAGCCAGGGAGGTTATTCCCAGGCAGGCATTCTTCAGGAAGCCTCGTCTCGTCAGATAATTATCCATGGTAAGCTTGTCTCCCGGTTGTTCTTTCATGAGCGTCTAAAGGCCTGCGGTTCACCTGCCGCCGCTGCCATCAAGAGAAAAAGCACAGCGTTGAACCGGCCAGGTGCAGGCAGCGCCCTGCCGGTACCTGGAGGTAGAAAATCGAGAGCGGTAGTAGGATAGAAACGAGTTACTCTCATGGCGGGGCCCTGGGCGGGAAGGGAATTGTAGTGAACTTTTTACTGGACTTACAACCTACTCTAAAAAACAATAATCAAGCAAATAGCCTTATAGAGTAATCGTCATCTTCCAAAAAGAGAATATGTACATTGGCAAACTTATCTTTCGACCAGTCTCCAGTTCCATAATACTGCTTTAATTCAGTATATGGAGTAGCAGAGATAATAAAGGAATCCAGAATGACATCCCTTATTCCTGCTTTCTTTCCCCATTCCTTTGACAATTTAGATAGTCTTTCATGCAGACGCGCTTTATCGCTCGACCAGTAAGTTTTTTCCATCCTCATACCATGGGGCTCGATGAAAACAATACGCTGTTTCTTGCGTTCTTTTATCCACAAAATGAAATCAGGATAGAACCCTTCATTGTTGAAAAAGCCAATACCCTTGCCACGGCTTAGATTACGCAGAAGAAATATCTCCTTAGAAAGCAGAGATTTGTCCTTCTCCTGATAAAAGTATGATCGCAAATGCTCGACAAAATCCTTCTCACTCTCTTTTAAGCCAGGAGGATCGCTTTTGATCTTATCGTTTTTATCAACAAGTAAAGGCTGATATAGATGCCTGTCAAAATGTATGTTAGGCAACTCGCGGGTGTCCACTTTATATATACGCTTACCTTCTTCGATTAGATTCTTTACGGCTTTAATAAGCTGTGCCTCGCTGCGTGGGATACGTATAACGTAATCCTGAAAGTTAGTATCTTTCTCATTAAGCACCTCATAGGCCATGTGCTCCGAATCCCATCGCTCCTGACGAACACGATAAAACTTCTCAACATACTTACGGAGTATTGATAAAACAGCCTCCTTAAGCATCGAAACCTCGGCAAAACAAGATGGCCGTACAATGGACTCATCAGCTATAAGCTTGTACATCCGCGGGTCTTCTGGCTCCAGTATTTCCCTGAGTACGGAAGGCTGAATCACCAGATTCGAGAAGCCTTTCTGTTCCTTATACTCTAACAAAGCGAGGTATACTCTTTCCCAGTCAACTAACACCAGGCTTTCAGCCGGAATTACCTGCTCCAGACCTGAGCTCATGGCAACAGCGACCAAGCCATCAGGCCGGCTTCGCATGGATTCAACTTTCAACGACATGTCTATAGTGATCTGGATTCCTGGATCGGGAGACAACATAACGTCATACTCATCCTCAAATCTACGTTCAGGAGGAATTTTTGGTACCAATAGCCCCTTCTTTAGAAATATTCTGTTAGGCTTAATTGCCAAAGAAATTCCGACGCGGCCGTCAGTTTCGACGCCCTCGCGTTCGAGATAATCCCGGAACTGAGCCATGTAGTTTGCCCGCACAGCGAATATATTCAGGTTTTCCAAAAGCCTGATTTGAACTGGGTGTTCGCCATCAAGCGCGGAACTTCGTTTCAGACTAAAATCTTTCCCTTTAAGGCGCACTCCGCGACCGAAAAGCTGGATGATCTCCGATCCTTCCCT
>JAFGTO010000551.1 GCA_016934095.1 Candidatus Glassiibacteriota bacterium | reverse complement strand
TCAACTACCAGCAGCCTGCCGCCCGGCCGGGCGGTGTCCAGGTTCTTTTCCACCACGGGACTCCGGGGGTGCTCGGTCCAGGGTCCTCTCAGCTCGGGAGCATGGAACAGCCGTAAGGTCTCATTGCCCAAGCGTGCGACAAACATCCACCACATCCCGTTGTACCGGACTACCGATGCGCTGATGAAATAATCGCCGGTGAGCAGGTCTGTATCATATGTCCACTTGTCCGGGAAATCAGTGGCCCTGTACAGCCGCAGCGATGTCTCGGTATGGGCTTCGGGTATCATGAAATAATCATCCTGCCACTTGAACACGTAAGGATACGACAGGTCGTACGGCTCATCCAGGACAATCCGCCTGTATTCCCAGTCCATGCCGCTCCTGCTCACCGCCAGCCCGATACCCCCTTGTCCGGTGCGGTCGTTCTTGGCCGTAAAAAACATGTAGTACAGCGAATCTTCGACCACCATGAACGGGTGGGCGACAATATTGACCTCCAGGTCAGAGACATCCCCTGCGGTCAGCACCGGGTTCGAGACCTCCGCCGGAGCGGAAAGCTGGAACGGCGACGGGCCGGTATAGATCCCGATCGTCCAGGCACTCTCGGCCGAATCCCGGCCGGCCGGCTCCTGCTGAGCGGCGAACAGTGCCGGATGGAGCCCCGGAGTCAGGGTATGGCCCGTCAGAAACACGCAGGCATAGAGCCCCGCGGCCAGAGCGGCCACAGACAGGGCGATGTATGGATATTTCATTCAGGGCCTCCTTTCTGTCGGTTCGTTGCCGGCCCGCGCCCGGCTCGTATATGCCGCTTGCCGGGCCACGATGCCCGGTGTCTTTCAGAACAGGCGCTGTTTGGCGAGCCCGGCGGGCGAGTCCTGTTTGCAGGAGAACGGCCTCAGGCGGAAGCTGTACGAGTACTCCCGGGCCGGCAGCCGGTATGCAGGGTGCGCCTGCGCCCCCCAGCTATTGTCCCCGCCCACTCCCATCTGCTTGTAGTCCAGGTGCAGGGTGATATCCTCCCTGGGCCTCAGCTCGCAGGGGTGGTCCGCCTTTTCGAGGTCTTCCACCGTGTAATAACCGGCGCTCACGCTCAGCAGCGGCAGGCCCACCGCCAGCAGGCCCGCTCCCTGGTCGTCTGTCAGGGCCACCCAGCGCACGTCGGTCTTGTTGCCGTTCTCCTGGGGCCTGACATAGGGCACGAACTGATCTTCTACCGTGCCTGAGTACACTCCGACCCTGGCGCCGCTCTTGCGGTCCCAGTAGCTCTCCTGCAACCCTCGTCCGTACCACCTGATATTGCAGAGTGCTCCCGGCACGGTAAGACTCATGCCGTAACGGGGCAGGTCTGGCTGCTTACGGCCCGGTACAAAGCTGTTCAAGACCACCACATCGGCCGAGGGGAACACAGTGTAAGAGAGCCGGTAATCCGCCTGCACGGCCGGCAGGTAGAGGTCCAGCGCAACCTCGACCGCCCCGGAGGCCAGCTTTGCGACCGCCACCCTGCGGACCTGCCTGACCGCCCCGGCCTTGCGCCAGACACCCAGCCGCGCCGGCATGTCGTTGCCTGTCTCGTTGTCGATCGGCGCGCGCCAGAACTCAGGCACCGGGCCGTGCCTGACCAGCTCCAGGTCCCCGTACCTGTATGAAACCAGGGCGGCGCTCCGCTTGTCCACGGTTATGGAGAAACCCCGCCCGCTGACCGTTACCTCCCCTGCCGATTCCTCGAGCTGCAGCCCGGGCAGGCTGTCCGTTTCCAACACCGGGGGAGCACCCGTACCGAGCGGGAGCACGAACTGCTCCCAGGCAACTTCGTGTCCCCGGGGCAGCAGCCCGGAATCCCCGGCACAGAGGAACCTGAGGTTCAGCAGGTATTCCTTGCCCGGCGCGGCCGCCGGCCTGGTGAAAGGTATCCTGACCTGCCTGCTGCGGTGCGGGCCGATTTTCAGTTTCGGCAACGTTCCGCCCTGCAGCACCTCGCCGTCCGCCTCCAGCTCCCAGGCTAACTCGACAAAGTCCAGGCCGGTGAAATCGTAACAGTTGAAGACCTCGACCTTGCCTGCGGGAAGTTCGACCGGCTTCACCTTGACATACTGGTAGACCTTTTTCACCTCGAACAGCGCCGGGTGCGGCTCCCTGTCCGGGAACACCAGGCCGTTGCAGTTGAAGTTGCCGTCGTTGGGGTAATCGCCGAAGTCCCCGCCGTAGGCCCAGTATTGGCGGCCCTCTTCATCGGTCCTGCGCAGTCCCTGGTCCGCCCAGTCCCAGATGAACCCGCCCTGGAGCAGGGGGTATCTTTCGATCACATCCCAGTAATCCTGCAGGTTGCCGACCGAGTTGCCCATGGCATGGGCGTATTCGCACATGATCAGGGGACGCTCCTGCGGCTGCGAGGCATATTCTTCCAGCTCCCCGATGGTTGCATACATGGGGCAGAAAATATCGGTGTTCGGCCCCAGCTCGGCGCGCTCGTACTGCACCGGCCTGGTGGGGTCGCGCCCGCTCAGCCAGGCCTTGGCCGCAGTGAAATTGATCCCGTCGCCGGCTTCGTTCCCCAGGGACCAGACTATCACGCAAGCGTGGTTCTTGTCGCGCTCCACCATGCTTGCCACCCGCTCCAGGTGGGCTTTCTGCCACTCCGGCTTGTTCGCCAGGGTCGAGTCCGGGTGGTAGCCCATGCCGTGGGACTCGATATTGGCCTCATCCACCAGGTA
>JAFGTO010000550.1 GCA_016934095.1 Candidatus Glassiibacteriota bacterium | reverse complement strand
GAGTGGCTGTTTTTCTGCGAGGTGGCGCGACGCTGCGAGGGGATCGACTTGTACGCCATGGCGCCGGAGTTCTACCGCAACAGGGCAGTGGCCTGCATGTTCGAGGCCTACCCCGGCATCCGGGAGCACAATTCCCGCCGGCCGATCCCCATGGGCGACAGCGGGGGCCAGTTGTTCCGGCGAGAGCGGGACAAGGCCCTGGCGGCCCGGCGCATCCTGGTGAGCTTCTACCGGGATGACCCGGCACACCAGGTAGTGCACGCTTTCAACGAGACCACCCCGGTCTCGGGGGTGCCGGGCAATGCCTACAAAGACTTCCTCTGGCGGGACACCGCGGTGGTCAAAGGCGACCTGGAGAGTTTCAAGCTGTCGCATTTCAGCCCCGGGGCTGGATATGTCTACGCGCGCAGCTCGTGGGATGAGAACGCCACCTATTTCTTTTTCAAGTGCGGCGACCGCTTCACCGCCCACCAGCACCTGGACAACGGGCATTTCCTGGTCTGCAAGTACCAGGAGCTGTCCGGGGACGGCGGCCAGTACTACTATTTCGGCGGCAGCCACGATGTCAACTACCTGCTGCGCACCATCGCCCACAGCACGGTGCTGGTCCACGACCCAGCAGAGACCTGGAGCAATATCCGCGCTTTCAAGGGGCCGCTAGGCAACGACGGCGGGCAGATGCACGACTGGCCGCACCACAACGGAGCGGTGGTGGATGCGGCTGCCTGGGAGAAAGACCGGCAGCTCTACGACATCGCCGACATCCTGGCTTTCGAGGACAGGGGCAGCTACCTCTACCTGGCCGGCGACTGCTCGAGGTCGTACCGGCCGGAAAAGCTCGAGTATTTCACCCGGCAGATAGTCTTTATCCGGCCGGGAACTTTCGTGGTGTTCGACCGGGTGAAGTCCACGGACCCGGAATTCAGGAAGACCTGGCTGCTGCAGGCCGCCAGGACGCCCTCGGTTCAGGAGCCGGGCCTGGTGGTTACCAACGGCCGGGGCCGGCTGTCCGTTCAGACTTTGCTGCCGCGCGAGCCCCTGGTCAGGCTCAACTCCTGGGACGACCTCTATAGCTACGGGGGCGACAGCTACCCGGCTGAACAGGTGCGGGGCCCGGCCCCGGAATGCCGGGTGGAGGTCTCGCCGGGCCGGCCTGCGGCCGCGGACTGTTTCCTGCACGTGCTGACCGCCGCGGAGGCCGGTACACCCCCGGTGCCGCGGGCCGAAGCTGAGGAGAGCGATACGGAAGTCGCCGTGGAGGTGGCCGGGGCCAAGCTGGTCTTTGCCAGGAACCGGGTGGGGGGAAGCATCGAGATCTCAGGGCAAACCAGACCTTTCGCCGGGGAGATCAAGGCCGAGTAGGGCCGCGGCTGCGGTCCTTTTTACGCCCCGCAGCCGGCAAAAAGCTTGAGCGCTATCCCTTCTTGCGGCCGAACCCGGTGATCACGGCCAGGATCATCACCGGGAACAGCACGATACTGTAGAAGACGAAAGGCGCTTCGCTGGCCCAGGGCAGCACTGACACGAAGTCGTAACGCCTGGCGAGTTCTGCCTGGATGGCCGAGGCGGCGACTATCACCGCTGCATATGGCAGGATGAACGGGAAAGAGCAGGAAATCGTGTCCAACAGGTTTGCGCTCCGGTAGGGATGGATCTGGTAGCTTTTACGCAGCCGGTTGGCCAGCGGCCCCACGGTTACCATGGCTATTGTGTTGACCGGGACGAAGATGTTGGCCAGCGAGATGAGGGCGACAATGGCTGTCTCGGCCGCCCGCACCGAGCGGGCCGCTGTGCGGTGGAGACGGTCCATGACCAGCTCGAGGAAGCCCCCGGCTTCCATCAGGCCGTTGGCGGTGACCAGCAGCAGGGCCAGGATAGAGATCGGCAGCATGGCCAGGGCGCCGGACAGGGCGCTGCCGGCCAGCGAGCCGCCCCCGGGGTTGAGCTGGAGCAGGTGCTCGAGGGGGAAAATACCGGTTACTGCCCCGGTAACCATGGCCGCTGCTATCCCGATGTTGAGCGCCGCCAGGAAATGCAGGCCGCTGACTGCGGCGATGAAGACCACCAGGCCGGGGATCAGCATGGGCAGGCCGGTGGGGTCGGCGGTCTCGGCCAGCAGGCTGGCGGCCTCTCCGGGGTCGACAGCGGAGCGGCCCCCGCCGAAGACCAGGAAGAGGATGCAGGAGACCGCTGCGGCTATAAGCGAATACTTGAGACGCGAGCGCACCACCCCTCCCACATCGGTCTCCTGGGTGGCCGCGGAGACAATGGTGGTGTCCGAGACCGGGGCCAGGTTGTCGCCGAAGGCCGCCCCGCTGAGGATGGCGCCCATCAGGGCCGGGGGGTTGGCGCCCAGCACGATCCCGGCCGGGTACATCACCGTGGTGAAACCGACCACCGTGCCCAGGCCCGAGCCGGTGGAGACCGCGAAGAGCGACGAGGCGATGAACACCGCCAGGGTGAAAGTCCTGCCGGTCAGGTCCAGTTTCCAGCCGACCCAGACGATGGCCTCGACCAGGCCGGAGTCGGCCAGGATCCCTGAGAAAGCGCCGGCCCAGAGCCAGCAAACCACGGCTACCGTGCCGATGCGGTTGGCCATCAGCGAGAAGACCCGCTCGCTGTATTCGGCGGCGCTGCGCACGAAGATCATGCCCAGCGAGATACCGAGCATGGCAGCGAGGACCATTCCCTCGACCTCCGCCTTGCCCGTGAGCACCAGGGCCACCGTGGCCGCCAGGAAGACCGCCAGGGGCACCACGCTGGTCAAAGCTCCCCCGCGGAAAGAAAGCGGTTTCACCTGAGATGTCATGGGCCTGCCTCCGTTTCTTGTGGTCTCTCTCCTCTGCCGTCAGGGACAAGCTATGCCGTGTCCCGGGATCAATTTAACCGTAATCATTCATATACTAAGATAGCCGTTGTCGGCAACGACTGATCTAGTTATAAAGCCCTGTAATTACACACCCCGCCTGCGAACCTGACAAACCTAACGGTGTTGCGCAAAAGACGGCGCAAGTCTTCGGCTGACGCTTATCGCGAGCCAGGTTTATAGGTAGTCCCTGAGTTCACCATCCGCGGGCGGGCTGAGAGGCTGCCCGGTTTGCACACCCCGCCCGCGAACCTGAGGTTCGACGCGCAACGCGGAAGGCCTTTTTTGCAGATCCTTGATTGGCAGTCCGCGGGCCGACTGTGAGGCAGCAGGGTTACACACCCCGCCCGCT
>JAFGTO010000549.1 GCA_016934095.1 Candidatus Glassiibacteriota bacterium | reverse complement strand
GGAGGTCCAACTGGTCGAAACCGGCGGAGAGGAGGATCCCGTTGAGCCCGTGCTCCGAGGCTGTCCTGGCGATCTGCCCGACCTCCTGCACCCGGCTTGCATTACTCAAATTTTTAGATGCATAGACCCAGCGGTAAGGAAATTTATCCTGGGCTCGGCGCGAGCAGGCCCCTGAAAGCAGCGCGCCCAGCAGCAGAAGACAGAAATAAACTCTCATGGCCCCTCCTCCTTTCCAACGAGTTGTTGTACGAACCGCTGCGAGCATATTCCGGCGATTATCCTTCCCAACGGACACCATTGCAGACTCCCCGTGAGCCAAGCCGCGGGGAATGCGCTCGCTAGCCAATTCAAGCTTTTCAGACCCTCGTCTTTCTCACCTCTCGTATAAACGCTCGCTTGCCTGGATATATTTAAAGGGGTGCTTATCCAGCCAGTCGGCATAGTGCGACAATTTAGCCAGGACCGGGACCAGAATATCCGCACATTTGCCGAGCACCTCGACCGCCATGTCAACATCCAGGCGGCCCTTGTAGACAATCCCGGCCGTTCCATGGTTCCCGTGATTGCCCTCCTCGTGGTAGCGGAAGCCGACACTGCCCAATGTCCTCATGGCAACGACATCGTTCCGTATCTCATCGGGCTGGTCTCCCTTGCCGTCGCGCTTGGAATCGATCTCCCGGGCCCAACCGGCAGCCGGAATCGGGCGCTCCCGCCCCAGAATCTTCAGGGCGGCCAGGCCAAGCTGAGTCTCGCCGAAATTGCCGGGGTAGCCTTCGTAGATCGCCTTGACTTCAGGGTCAGCCAGCAGCCTTTCGCATTCGATAAACCAGAAAGGCTGCTCAGTCTCATCAAAGAGCTCACGGGCCGCGATAATTCCGCCCATGTTTTCAGGAGTCGTCCCCCCCACCAGTACAGTACGACGGAAACCGGCCTTGTAAAGAGTCAGAGCGGTCCTTTTCAGAATAGAGACTTGCTCCCCCACCGGGAAAGAGACTGTACCCCTGAATGAGCGCGTGGCGCCGGCGAAAACAGTGAAAGTGGTGGGGAAGACCAGGCATCCGCCTTTTCGGCCGTCAACAGGCTCAGTGCGGTGGCCCAGTGGCCGTGTATGCCCATGGGGATAAAAGCCCCGTGGCCGCTGACCGGCCCGAACGGTACAAAGACCAGGTCCCCGCCTTCCTTAAGGTAGAATTCAACCTCCCGGCTGGTCATTTCATCGATCATGCGAGTGGCGGGCTTGCCTGGCGCTCCGGCGACAGCCGCATGATTCCCTGCCGGCTGGGCCTCCTGAGCCGGAGAGCCTTTCAAGCCTGCGCTCCCTGCTATCGCTCCTGCAAGAAAATTTCTTCTCGAGATTTTCTTCATAGTCGCCTCATGTAGAGATAAACGCCATTATGCAGGTTTTCGTCTGGCTCATGCCGTTAGCGTACCGTATCAATTCCGGTATGGTCAGCCCGGACTCAAGGCTGTTTATTTTCCCTCGGCCCGGAAACCAGGTCGCCGAACTCCCCGAGCAGCTCGTACTTGTCCAGCCAGGTGGTGTACATGATCCCGCAGGCGCCGCCAGTGGCATCCAGTGCCTCGAGCCAGGTGCGGTCGTTGTCCAGGTTGTCTGCATCGTAATAGCCGCAGGCCATCGTCCTGAAACCGAGGCCCGAGAAATGGCCCAGGCTCTCGTAGCGCTTCTCGTGCCACCAGCAGCCGATCACCAGGTCTTTGGGGATGTTCTCCCAGGAGCCCTGGAAAGTACCGTCCACGTGGTAATAGTAATTTCCCTGGCGTTCTCCTGCGTTATGGTTGGGGTCCAGCATGTCGGACCAGATGAAAAGCTCGGCCCGGGGGTTCACCTCCCGGACAATCTCCGCCTGCCTGGTGATACAGTCGCCGAGGATCTGGCCCATGGTCATGCCGCGCTCGGTGCAGGCCTTGCAGGTACCGCCCGCGCGCACCTCATCCACGCTGAGGAAATATTTCGCCGGCGAGAGGTTCTTGTCGATCAGGCGGACCGCGCTGCGCCAGATCTCGTAGAGCTCCGGCTCGGACATGCAGGCGGTGACCTGGCTCTGGTAGACCGTTATACCGTGGTAGTAGCTGACCCGCAGGCGCTCGCCCTCGCTGATCCGGCCCCCCGGCAGGACTTCGATCACCGGGCCGTCGTGGTCGAAGCGGAAGTCCAGCTCCGGGTCGGCTACCGGCGCGTAATCGCGTCCTTCCTCGTAGATTATGCCGTTTTTCTCGCCCTGCACGGTCAGGGGAGTCCCGGGCCTGCGCAGCAGGTTGACCAGCCCTATCTCCTCCAGGCGCATCTCATCCAGCCAGAACTTCCCGGTCTTCCCCTCCCAGACCCCGACACAGACCTCCACCTGGTCGTAATCCTTGCTGTTGAACCCCACCGTTACCTGGCGCCAGTCTCCGGTCGACCGGACCCTGGGGTCGAAATAGGTAAGCTGGCGGCCGTCCCGCAGCCCGCGCACCTGGACGCGGAAGCGGCCGGAGCCGAAAGAGTCCGAGGGGTCCAGGCCCTCGGTCTTCACCTGGAAGCTGAGCCGGTAGAGGCGCTCCGGGTGCACGGTAACCTCCTGGATCAGGCGCCCGGGGTCATCCGGGTAGTCGCCGAGGTTCTCGAAGCGCAGGGAGGCTTTGCCCCCGGTGAAAACCTCCCTGTCCACGAACACTACTTCCCCGACTTTCGCCGGGAAGCGGAAACCGTCGATGCGGTCTTTAGCGTATTTCTCGAAACCGCCGTTTACCATACTCACCGGCGGGTCGGCTTGCAGCCGCGCCTCGCCCGCTTTGACTACGAACAACTGGCCGCTTACCGGGATACCTGCGGCCAGGTTCTTGTTGTGGGCCAGCACCGAGCCGTTATAGCCGACGTCCAGGCAGCGCGGGATGATCTCCACGCCGTAGCTGCTGCAGATTTTTTTGATTTCCTCCAGTCCCTGGAAATACTCGGGCGGCTGAAGGTCCAGCCGGTCGAAACCGGCGGAAAAATACATGCCGTTCAGCCCGTGCTCGGAGGCGGTTTTGACGATCTGGCGAATCTCCTCTACATCGCTTTGCCTGGCGGGGTTCTTGGAGACATACACCCAGCGGTAGGGATAGACGCTCGCCTCTTCCCGCGCACAGGCCCCCAGCAGTACTGCCGACAAGATAAACAGACCCGCGTAAGCTCTCACGCCACCGCCTCCTTCCGAATGAATCCACCGGCCTGATAAGTGAAAAGTAAATTCCCGGGACGGCAGGGAAACCGGCGCTTCGCCCTCAAGCGCCTGTCCTGCCGGACCCGGCCGTCCCCCTGGACAGGCAGGCGGGAATATTATTCAGGTATAGATAAACTCCGCGGTCGCCAGGCAGTCCCGGTCCGCCGCCAGGCGGACCCAGTGCGCGCTGAAACCCTCCGGGAACTCGTGATGGCGGTATTCACCCGGGGCCAGGCCCAGGGCGAGGTATCTCCGCCAGGAGCCATCCCCCAGGAAATCCACCTCGACAGCCACCTCCACCTGGCTGTCCCCCTCCTGGACCAGGTGCAGCACTTTGTGTTCGAACCCGGTCATCAGGTAGGGGTCCGAGGGCACGCCCGCCTTCACCGGGGTCTTGCGCCAGGGGCCGCCCCAGCCCTGGGGCTTGCCGAGGCTCCAGAGGTCATCCGTCTTGCCGAACCAGATCCCCGACTGCGACTGGGGCGACAGCAGGTTGCTGCCCACCGGGGAGGCCTGGTTGCCGGCCATGACGAACATGCCGCGGAAAGAGCAGAAATCCGGCACGATCCGCAGGTGGGTGCAGATCGGCCGGACCCCCCAGACCTTGTCGCCGTAAGCCATGCAGGCGATCTCGTAGAACATGCCGTGGCAGTCCATCAGGTACCGCTCGGTCTCGACCTCGCGGATCCTGGTCCACTCGGTGGTCCAGCCGTGGTCGTAGGCATGGCTGGCCTTGGGCAGGCGATAGGTGGACCAGCCGCTGTCGGAAAGCACCTTGAGGATCGCGGATGAATCGTCCCAGCCGCTGGCGAAAACGACATTGCCCAAATTGTTCCGGCAGGAAACATCCATGAAAGGCTTGTTTTCCAGGATGGTCCACTTCTTGCCATCCCACTCGGCCAGCTTGCCGTCCGTGTCTCCCACGGAATAATAGGAGTTGTTCGCCACCATCACGCGGCCCCGGCTGGTGCAGCCGCCTTTGAAATGCGGCTGGCCCTTGATGCCGAACTCCCCGGCCAGGTCGAACAGCTCCCTGGACTGCAGGGAGTGCACGTCCACCTCGAAGAAAGGCCCTTCCATGCTGAGTATATAAATTTTATTATTCGGGTCCTCCAGGTGGGTCATGGTGGCGGTAAGGCGGTGGTCCAGCAGGGAGTCGATGATCCGGATGTTGCCCTGCATGTCGATAAGGTAGGGCCCGATACTGACCTGGTTGGACTGCTCGTGGAGCAGCCGGTTGGCGTAGACTCCGTTGCTGACGTGGACCTGCTCGATGCCCAGGTCCTCATCGATACGGTAAAGGCCGGTGCCCGTGCCATATTTGCCTCCCCTGGAGCTGACGTAAGTCACGGCCCAGAGCATGTCGGCCCAGGCGATCAGCGCCCCCACCCCGCACTCGGTGCGCCTGGGGCCGCTGTCGGCCTTGACTCCCAGGATCGGGACCAGCCGCTGGCCGGCCAGCCCCTCTGCTGCAGATGAGACCACTCCGCAGCCGGCCAGCTGCAGGAAACACCTTCTGGATAGAGCCATGAATACTCCTTTTCTGGAGGAACAGTTTCTCCGGAACAACGTATTCAAGACTGCACAGGATACCCCGGCCTCATTCCCCGCGGGAAACCAGGTCCCCGAAATCCGCCAGCGGCTCGAAGTTCTCGCTCCAGGTGGTGTACATGATCCCACAGGCGTTCGGGGTCTCGCTCAGGGATTCCAGCCATTCGGCAGCCGCGTCCAGCCCGCCCGAGGAAGACCCGACAGTCCGGAAACCCAGGCCCGAGAAGTGGGCCAGGCTCTTGTCGCGGACCTCGCGGTACCAGCAGACGATGTGCAGCTTTCTGGGGATGTAGTTCCAGGAGTCCTTGAAAGTCTCATCCACGTGGTAGAAGTAGCTCCCCTGGTAGCCGAGGGCGTTATGGTTGGGGTCGAACATGTCGGACCAGATGAAAAGCTCGGCCTCGGGGTTCAGCTCCCAGATTATCTCGGCCTGGCGGGTGACACAATCTCCCAGCATTTGCGCCGCGGAGAGGCCCCGCTGCCTGCAGGCCTCACACGAGCAGGCGGTGCGCAGCTCATCGGTGCCCAGGTAGTACTTATTCGGCCGCAGGTACTCGTGGAGCAGCCGGGCCAGGTTTTTCCAGGTCTCGTATACCTTGGGCTCCGACATGCAGACCGGGGTCTGGCCCTGGTAGATCGGCGGCACGTTGTAAAAGCTCACCCGCAGCCTCTCTCCCCCGGAGATCCGGCTCCCGGGCAGGATCCCGATGTCCGGGCCGTCGTGGTCGAAGAGCAGGCTCATCACCGGGTCTTTCACCGGAGCGTAGTCCCGCCCCTCCTGGTAGACCACCCCGCTCTTTTCGCCGCGCACGGTCAGCGGGGTCCCGGGCCGCCTGAGCACGTTGACCATGCCCTCCTCCCTGATCTGCATATCGTCGATCCAGAAAACCCCGCTGGTATCGCCCGGCACGCCGACCGAGATAGTTACCTTGTCGTAGCCCTTGCTGTGGAACCCGATCACGGCCCGGCGCCATTCGCCCTCCGCTGGCAGGGGAGGTATATAAAATTGAAGCCTCCTTCCGTCCGAGCCGCGCACCAGCAGCGGGAAAACATCTCCCGGGTATTCCACCCCGTCCACCTTGACCCAGCAGCTCACCCGGTAGCAGCGGTAGGGGTGTACCGCCACTTCCTGAGTGAGCAATGATGACTCCTCCTCGAAGCCGGCCAGGTTCTCGAAGCGCAGCGAGGCTTTGCCTTCCTTGAACTGCCCGGTGTCCACGAAGACCTGGCGGCCTGGTTCCACCTGGAGGCTGAAACCATCGGCCCGGTGCCCGTGATAGCTCTCAAAGCCGCCGTTGGCGATCCCGACCGGGGGATCGTCCACCAGGGCCGCCCGCCCATCCCGCACCACGAACAGGGCGTCCCTGACCGGCAGGCCCTCCGCCAGGTTCTTGTCGTGGGCCAGCAGGTGTGCGTTATAGCCCACACCCATGAACGAGGGGATGAGCTCGACCCCGTATTTGTCGCAAACCCTCTTGATTTCCACCAGGTTCTTGAAATTATAGGTAGGCTCCAGGTCGATCCGGTCCAGACAGGTCGAGAGCACCATGCCGTTGAGCCCGTGCTCCGAACACGTTCTGGCGATCTCGCCGAGCTTTTTGAGCTGGTCCATGTCCTCCAGGCATTTACCGTGGATAAATACCCAGCGGTATGGCAGCACTTTCTGCCCGCCGCACGCCGCGGCGCCCGACAGCATCACGACCAGCAGGGAAATAACAACGCAGCGCCTCATGGCAGCCTCCTGTTCGATTATTGATTCGCCTCCGGCCCGGCGGCGGGGACAACTGGGGAACTATATATAATATTATATATATCTCTAATTCCCGGCTGAAAATACTGACATATTTATACATGACTTCACAATATACTGCGGATGACGGAAATCTCTTTGCCGCTTTAAATCCCCCCTGCCACCCTTTGCCAAGGGGGATTGATTACCATCCACCTGAATTCCGCAAATCTCGGGACAATGCGCAAACATCTGTGCTGATATATTAAATTAT
>JAFGTO010000548.1 GCA_016934095.1 Candidatus Glassiibacteriota bacterium | reverse complement strand
GGGTTTCAGCATCGGCAAATCCGGGGACGGGATGTTCCGCTTCAACGTGAAAGACACCGGCGTGCTCGAATACCGGCTTATCGCCGGGAAAGACATCGTGGAGGTTTACGACACTTTTATCAGGCTGGTGGGGAAGCCCCGCACCACGCCCCCCGAGGGCTATTTCACCAGGCCGATCTTCAATACCTGGATCGAGTTCAAGAAAGAGGTGAGCCAGCAGGGCCTGCTGGAATATGCGCGCACCCTGCGCAGGCACGGGTTCCCCTGCGAGGTGTTCATGATCGACGACATGTGGCAGACCTCCTACGGCGATTACGCTTTCGACCGGGACAAGTTCCCGGACCCCGGGGCCATGGTGCAGAAGATGCACGAGCTCGGTTTCAAGGTGGTCCTCTGGGTGGTGCCGTTCGTGGACTTCGACGCCCGGAGCTTCGCCCTGCTGAAAAAAAGGGGACACCTGGTGCTGGACGGCTCAGGGAAAAAACCCTGCCGGGTAAGCTGGTGGAACGGCGAATCCAGCCTGGTGGACCTGAGCAACCCCGAGGCTTTCGGCTGGTTCGTGGCCGAGCTCCAAGGGCTGCAGGCGCGCTATGGTATCGACGGGTTCAAGCTGGATGGAGGGGATGCGGAGTTTTTCCGCCCGGAGTTCAGGAGCTTCGGCGGGGTCGCTCCCAACCGCTACACCGACCTCTTTGCCCGGGCAGGATCGCATTTTGCCATCAACGAATACCGGGTGAGCTGGCTGGTCCAGGACCTGGGCCTGGTGCAGCGGCTGCGCGACAAGAATAACGACTGGAACATTGCCAGCGGGCTGGGCTCCCTGGTCCCCCACGGCCTGACCGAGTCGCTCATCGGCTACTCCTACTTCTGTCCGGACATCATCGGAGGAGGGGAAGAAGGCGATTTCAGGGAGGGCACCTTCCGGGGGATGGACCCCGAGCTTTTCGTGCGCTGGACCGAGGCCTCCGCCCTGATGCCGATGATGCAGTTCTCCTTTGCACCGTGGAACCTGGACGAGGGCTCGCTGGCTGTCTGTGCCAGGTACGCCCGGCTGCACGAGCAATTGGGGGACTACATCTACGGGCTGGCGCTGCAGGCCGCGGAGACCGGCCGGCCGATCGCCAGGCCGTTGTTCTTCCGCAACCCCGAAGATGAAAAGACCTACGGCATCTCCGACCAGTTCCTCCTCGGAGACCGCCTGCTGGTGGCCCCGGTGCTGACCAGGGGAGCGCGCCAGCGGGATGTTTACCTGCCCGCAGGCCTCTGGAAAGACTTCTGGTCCGGCGAGGTTTACCGGGGCGCTCGGGAGCTCAAAGCCTACCCGGCCCCGCTGGAGAAGCTGCCGGTGTTTGTCTGCATCGAGTAGGGCCTGCTCAGGTGCGTATTTTCCTCTCGGCGATCCAGGAATAGAGCACCGGCACCATGAACAGGCTGAGGATGACAAACACCATGCCGCCGAAAGAGGGGATCGCCATGGGCACCATGATATCCGAGCCCCGGCCGGTCGAGGTCAGCACCGGGACCAGGGCCAGGATGGTAGTGGCCGTGGTCATCAGGCAGGGCCTCACCCGCCGCACGCCGGCTTCCATTACCAGGTCCCTGACCTGTCTTACCGAGGCCGGCGGCCCGCCTGAAAATTTCTGTTCCAGGTAGGTGGCGATCACCACCCCGTTGTCCGAGGCGATGCCGAAAAGGGCCAGGAACCCCACCCAGACAGCCACGCTGAGGTTGAGCGGATGGACCTGGAAGAGCCGGCGCATCCCGGTGCCGAACAGCGAAAAGTCCAGGAACCAGCTCGTGCCGTAGAGCCTGATCATCACGAAGCCACCGGCCCAGGCCAGCAGGATGCCCGAGAAGACCAGCAGGGTGGTGGATACCGAGCCGAACTGCAGGTAGAGGATGAGAAAGATGATCAACAGGGCCAGCGGCAGCACTACCATCAGGGTTTTCTCCGAGCGCACCTGGTTTTCGTAGCTGCCTGCGAAAACGAAGCTCACTCCCTGGGGGACCTCCAGCTCCCCGTTATCCATTCTGGCCTGCAGGTAATCCTGCGTCTGCTCCACCACGTCCACCTCGGCAAACCCCGGCTTCTTGTCGAACACTACGTACCCGACCAGGAAAGTGTCCTCGCTCTTGATCATTTGCGGCCCCCTGACGTACTCGATTTCGGCGAGCTGGCCCAGCGGCACCTGGGTGCCGTCCGGAGCGGGCACGATTATCCTCTCCAGCGATTCGAGGTTGTCGCGCAGCTCGCGCAGGTACCTCACCCGCACCGGGTAGCGCTCCCGGCCCTCGACCGTGGTGGTAAGCCGCTTCCCTCCGACAGCGGTCAGGATGACTTCCTGGATGCGGGCCGTCATGATCCCGTAACGCGCCGCGGCCCGCCTGTCGATCCTGATCTCCAGGTAGGGTTTGCCGATAATCCGGTCGGCCACCACCGTGGCAGGCTCGATCGCCGGGACCTGCTTGAGCAGGTGCTCGAGCCGTAGGCTCACTTTCTCGATGGACTCCAGGTCCGGCCCCTTCACCTTGATCCCCATCGGCGCGCGCATCCCGCTCTGCAGCATGACTATCCTGGCCGCTATCGGCTGGAGCCTGGGCGCCGAGGTTGTGCCGAGGACCTGCCCGGCCAGGACTATCTCATCCCAGATGTCATCCGGCTGGCGGATCCCCGGCCAGGCGCTGCGGCCGGGGTTGAGGCCGGGGTCCAGCGGCGCACGCCAGAGGCGGAACGGCATGCCGCCGCGCTCCGGAATCAGCCGGCCTTGCGGGTCGCGCTCGAATTTACCGCGCACCTTGTACGGCTCGCCGTCCGGCCCGGGCAGGGGTGCGCCCTGTTCGCTGCGGAAAAAATCGGTCTCATCCGCGGAAAAGCGAAAGGTGAGCCTCTTGCCCTGCTTGTCGGTTATGTACTCGGGCCGGTAGTTTATCACCGTCTCGATCATCGAGACCGGCGCCGGGTCGAGCGGGCTTTCGGCGCGGCCGAGCTTGCCGACCGCGGCTTCGACCTCGGGGATGGAGCCGATCCTCGTGTCCTGGGTCTGCAGCACATCCTGCACCTCGCCGATCGAGGCATGCGGCATGGTGGTCGGCATGTAGAGGTAGGATCCCTCATCCAGCGGTGGCATGAACTCCTTGCCCATGCCGGGGAACTCGTGCGCCAGCCAGGAGGCAGGCGCACTGCTCCTGACAGCGGCCGGCAGCCAACCCAGGAGCGGGCCGGAGCCAAGCCAGATAAAACCGCCCAAGAGAACCACCGCCAGTGGCACGGACATGAAAAGGGCCTTGTGCTCGAGGCTCCAGCCGAGCATGGCGGGATAACTGCGCTGGAACAGGAAGAGAAGTCCCAGCAGGCCGCCGATGAGCAAGGTTACGAAAACGGAGTTCAACAACAGCCCCTTTTCCGGACCCAGCGGCAGCCAGTGCCCTGCCAGCAGCAGGGCGACCAGCAGAGCGGCCGCCAGGTTCCCGGCCAGCGGGGTCCATTTCTTTGCGGCCGCCGGTATCCTTGCCTGCACCAGCCGGTAGGCGCCGACCAGGACCAGCACCGAGCCCAGCCACCAGCTCAGTTTCAGCGCAACCAGGGCGCCGAGCACCAGCAGCGAAGCCGGCAGGAGCTTTTTCAGCCCGGCACGGCCCGGCCTGCCGGTAAAAAACAGGTGGGCGAAAGGCGGGATAATGGTCAGGGCCACGATCACCGAGGCGATCAGGGCGAAAGTCTTGGTAAAGGCCAGGGGCTTGAACAGCTTGCCCTCCGCTGCAACCATGGTGAAAACCGGCAGGAAACTCACCACCGTGGTGGAGACCGCGGTCAGCACGGCCCCGCCCACCTCGCTGGAGGCGCGGTAGACAACCTCCAGGCGGCTCTCGCCTGGGTCCGCTTCATCCAGGTGCCGCAGGATGTTCTCGCTGATGACGATCCCCATGTCCACCATGGTGCCGATAGCGATGGCGATGCCCGAGAGCGCCACGATATTGGCATCCACCCGGAACATTTTCATGGCGATGAAACACATCAGCACCGCCAGGGGCAGCAGGCCGCTGATCAGCAGCGAGCTCCTCAGGTGCATGACCATGACCAGGATGACTATGATGCTGACCAGGATCTCCTCGACCAGCGCCCGGTTGAGCGTTCCCAGGGTTTCATGGATCAGGCCGGTCCTGTCGTAGAAGGGGATTATCTCCACCCGGCTGACCGTTCCATCGGCGAGGGTTTTTTTCGGCAGGCCCGGCGAGATCTCCCTTATTTTCTCCTTGACCTTGCTGATTGCAGCCAGCGGGTTTTCGCCGTAGCGCACCACCACCACTCCGCCCACCGCCTCGGAGCCTTGCTTGTCCAGGACCCCACGCCTGCCCGCCGGGCCCAGCGAGACATGCGCCACGTCCCTGAGGTAGACCGGCACGTTCCCGGCAGCCTTTACCACCGCATACTCCAGGTCCTCAAGTGTTTTAATGAACCCGATGCCCCGGACCAGGTACTCCACCTTGTTCACCTCGATGGTTTTCGCTCCCACGTCGAGGTTGGACATCCTCACCGCATCCATCACCTGCCCGAGGCTGACCCCGTGCACCCTCATGGCATCCGGGTCGACATCCACCTGGTACTCCCGCACGAACCCGCCGATCGAGGCCACTTCGCTCACCCCCTCGGCGGAGAGCAGCGCATAGCGCACGTACCAGTCCTGGATGCTCCTCAGCTCGTGCAGGTCCCAGCCGCCGGTGGGCCTGCCCTCCCGGTCGCGCCCCTCCAGGGTGTACCAGAAAACCTGGCCCAGCGCGGTGGCATCCGGGCCGAGGACAGGCCGGGCTCCCTCCGGCAGGGTCCCGGCCGGCAGGCTGTTGAGCTTTTCGAGCAGTCTCGAGCGCGACCAGTAGAAATCGACCTTATCCTTGAAGATCACGTAAATGCTGGAGAAGCCGAACATCGAGTAGCTGCGCACGGTCCTGACCCCGGGGATTCCCAGCAGCGAGACTGTCAGCGGGTAGGAGACTTGGTCCTCGACATCCCGGGGAGAGCGCCCCATCCACTCGGTAAAGACGATCTGCTGGTTCTCGCCGATGTCCGGGATCGCATCCACCGGCACCGGGTCGCGCGGAAAGCCCCCCAGGTCCCAGTCGAAAGGGGCTGTCATCAGGCCCCAGCCCACAGCCAGCACCACGAACAGGAAGACTATCAGCTTGTTTTCCAGGCAGAAACGGATGACCCGGTCCAGCAGGGACTGTCGCCCCTGGTGCTCATTCATGGGCATGCCCCCCCTTGTCCGGGCCTGATCCGGCATAGACCGTGTCGATCCTGTCCTGGCATTTCAGCATCGTCGCGCCGAAGTAAGGGTTCCTGGTGTCCGGGTGGTCCTGGAACCAGACCGCTCCCTTGTTCTCGAAAGCCATCGGGCAGTGGAAAAGGATCACCGGCTTGTCTCCGCTGCCGCCGAACCGGTCAAGCAGCGTGCTTACCGCTTCGCTGAGCTGAGAGAAACCCTCCCGCAGGCCGGCGAGGTCAGTGGCGGCATCCATCGCTGCGATACCCTGCAACAGGCTGTCGCGTACCACCATCCAGTTTTGGTGGGCCGCGCCTTTAAGCAGGCCCATGTCGACCGCCCCGAGGGCTTGCTGCATCGAGCGGACTTTTTCCCGGGCTTCCCCGGGCCGGTCCTCGCTAAGCTGCTGCTGGACCTCGAAATAGGCCCGGTAGACCCTCTCGAGCTGTCCGCGGAACTCGCCGGGAATGCCTGCGCTCCCGGAGTGCCCGGCCTCGGCCCCTTCGACTGGGCCGGCCGTTTTTGCCGGGCCGTGGTCATGGCCTGGAGCCGGGCCGCCGGCGGCGGGGTTCATCATGCTGGGCCCGGCGAGGATCTGGATTGCGCTGTCGATCTTGAAATTACCGTTGACCACCACCATCTCGCCCGGCTCGAGGCCCTGGCGTACCACGTAGTAGTCGCCGGTCCTGGGCCCCAGCACCACCTCTCTGCCCTCGTACACACCCTCGCTGCCGGGCACCTCCACGTAGACCACCGCCCTGGTGCCGGTGATCAGCGGGGCCGAGGCCGGGATCACCAGCGGCGCGGCTTCCATGCTTTCCGGGCCGGGCTCATACCGGGCATGGACCACCGCGCGCACGAACATCCCGGGCTTGAGCCTGCGGCCGGGATTAGGAGCCTCCAGCCGTACGTGGACAGTCCTGGTGGCCGGGTCGAGGGTCGGATCGATAAAAGAGATACGGCCCCCGAAAGTCTCTCCGGGCCAGGAGTCGGTGGTGAACTGCACCTCCTGTCCAGGCCGCAGCCAGGGCAGGTCGGACTCGTAGGCCTCGAGCTGGACCCAGAGGTGCGAAAGGTCGGCCACGGTGTAGATCCGGGTGCCGGTAGAGACATACATGCCCTCGGCCGCCTCCTTGTGGACCACGGTCCCGCTGATCGGCGAGACGATAGTCAGGTGGTCCGAGGGTGCGCCCTGTTTCTCGATCTCTGCGACCTGGCGGCTCTCCAGGCCCAGCAGGCGGAGTTTTTCCCGGGCGGCCTCCACGGTCAGGCCGGCGGTGCTGCTGATCGTGGAAAGCTCGCTCCGCTCGAACCGGCTTTGTGCTTTGAGAGCCTGTAAAAGCTCCTCCTGGGCCGTGTAGAGCTCCGGGCTGTAAAGGTATACCAGGGGGTCTCCCTGCTTGACCCGCACCCCGGTGAAATCCACGAAAAGCCGGTCGAGACGGCCCGGCACCCGGGCTGCGATGACTTTCCGCCTGGTCTCATCGTAGTCGACCTTGCCTGCCAGCCTCAGCTCCAGCGGCAGGCGCTTTCTCTGAGCCGGGGCCACCTGGATTTTCGCCAGCTTCCTGTCCGCTGCGGACACCCTGATCTGCCCGGGACCCAGTCCCTCTCCGGACCCTCCCGAAGCCACCGGGATCAGGTCCATGCCGCAGATCGGGCACTGGCCCGGTTTGGGCTGGCGAATCTGGGGGTGCATCGAGCAGGTCCATTCGCTCACCCGGGCCGGGACCTGGCTTGACTGCTCTGCCGCCCGGTGCTCGTGCCCTGATTCCGGGCCGCCCCTGAGCAGGAACCCGGCCGCAAAAGCCAGTACGAGAAACGCGATCAAAGGTACCCTGGAAAAGTATTTCCGGGCCTTATTGAACAGGGTTTCCATTCTTCCGCCTTTTCGGTGATTAGTTAATCTGTTTGCTTCAGACTGCATACTTCTTTCGAGTTTTTTCTTTTATCTTTGCTTTGCAGTATCAAATGCACCCTGCAGACGGCCTGTTTTGCTTTTTTTCACTATCCGTCTTCGGCCTCTCCCGCACGGGGGCGGGAGAGGCTGAAGCTGAAAACTGCCCGGCTCAGTGCTGTTCGGGGTGCTTTTCCCCCTCGCTGGCGCCGCGCTCGAAGCGCTCCAGGCTGGGACTGTCGTCAAGATTGACTCCCTGGTCTTTCAGCTTCTTCAGGTACTTCTCCGGCTCGGCCTCGAACTTCTCCCTGCAATCCTCACAGCAGAAATAGACCCGCTTGCCGCCGTAGTCCGCGAACACCTGCCGGTTGACCTCGTTGCCCATTACCGGGCAGAGTGTCTGGGGATTGGGTGTTTTCTCCAGAAGGATCCCCTGCTGTTTCATGCTGGTGAGAAAGGAATCGGCCTTTGCCAGGAAAGGCTCCTTACAGCCTGGACAGCAGAAATAAACCCTCGACCCCTGGTAGTCTAAGTATACCTCCTTGTTGATCTTGCCTCCCATCACCGGACAACTGGCCTGGGGCTTTTCGGCAAGAAGGCTGCCGGCTGCGAGCAGCACGGCGGCTGAAATCAGGGCAAAAACTGACGAGGCTCTCATCGCACTCTTCCTTTTTTAGAGTTGAGCAGTTTGCAGCAATCCGGCTTCGACCCGCCGAACTGCTGCCGGTTTGACCTGGCTGTTTTCTCCAGCCAGTTGTTGAAAAAAGCTTTTAACGCTTTCCAGACTTTCATCGGTGCCGCTCCTTTCCGGGTCTTCCGGTTTAAAGGTAGATCTTATCCGTGCCGGTCAGCAGCTCGATTTCCGCCAGGGCCTTGGCCCGGTCGACCAGGGCTTTCTCGCCGGAGAGCCGGAATTCTAGCAGTGTCCGCTGGGCCTCGATCAGGTCCAGGAAATCGGCCCCGCCAGCGGTGGTATATGCCTGCCTGGCCGCACCCAGGGACTGCTCGGCCTTGGGCACGAGGACATCCCGATAAAGGCTGAGTCTGCGCCCGGCATCGCGGAAAGCGAACAGTGCCGCTTTCAGCCGGGCTTCGAGGCGGTTCTGGCTGTCCTGCCTTTCCAGCCGGGCCGCGCCGTACCTGTTCCTGGCTTCCCGCCCGGCAGCCCGGTACTTGCCCCGGTTGAGCGGCAGGTTGACAGACACTGTCGCCATCACCGGGTCCTTGCTGTCGTCCGGCGTGCCGGGCATCAGCGCCCTTCCGGTCTGCAGGTAATCCAGCCCCAGGGTGATGTCCGGGTAGAAATCTTTCCCGGCAAGGTCTATCGCGGTTTTTTCTTTCTCCAGGTTATAATCCAGCGCCTTCAGTTCTGGGTTCCTTTCGGCGAGCAGGCCGAAAAGCTCCTCTTCCGCAGGAAGCACTTCCCCGGTTTCCGGCTCCGGGGGCCAGGGCAGGGGGGTGTCAGGGGGAAGGTTCAGCTCGGAGTTCAGCACGGCCGCCAGGGCTCCCCGGTAGTCCTCCAGGGATTTCAAGCGATCCTCCATCCTGCCGAGCTCCACCTGGGCC
>JAFGTO010000087.1 GCA_016934095.1 Candidatus Glassiibacteriota bacterium | reverse complement strand
TGCGCGGATGCCCGGGACGAGGCGCGCCGGCACGGGGGGGTGGATGTGGTGATTTACGGCCACACCCACCAGGTGGTGGTGGAGCGGCCTCAGGGGGAGGATACTCTTCCGCTGGTCCTCAACCCGGGCGAATGCGGCGGTTGGCTCACCGGAGATCCTACTGTGGCCCTGCTGGACACCGACACCCTGGAAGTGGAGGTTGTCAGCCTCAAGGATCGCTGACCCTGCAGCCTCGCGCTGCACGGACGCGGACGTAAAAAATCCCCTCTTGAGAGGGGTGCCTGCCGCAGGCAGGCGGGGTGTGTAAATCTATAATGTAGTGTGACTTAAGATCACCACTTAAAGCTGTCTGTTATTTCATCAAAACTATCTCGAATGGCCCGAACCGGGACCCGGCAGTATGCCCAAGCGCACAGACCTGAAAAAAATCATGATCATCGGCTCAGGGCCGATAGTTATCGGACAGGCCTGCGAGTTCGATTACTCCGGCACTCAGGCCTGCAAGGCCCTGCGCGAAGAGGGTTACCAGGTGGTGCTGGTCAACAACAATCCCGCCACGATCATGACCGACCCGGAGATGGCCGAGCGGGTCTACCTGGAACCCCTGGTGCCGGAAGTGGTGGCCAAGATTATCGAGAAAGAGCGCCCGGATGCACTGCTCTCGACCATGGGCGGCCAGACCGGGCTCAACCTATCGGTCAAGCTGGCCGAGTCCGGGGTGCTGGACAAGTACGGGGTAGAGCTGATCGGCGCCAAGCTCGAGGCGATCCGCAAGGCCGAGGAGCGGGAGCTTTTCGGCGAATCCATGCGCCGTATCGGCCTGGATGTGGTCCGGGGAAGCTATGCCACCGACCTCAAGGGTGCACGCAGGATTGTCGAGGAAATCGGCCTGCCGGCGATCATCCGGCCCTCGTTCACCTTAGGCGGCACCGGAGGCGGCCTGGCCGAAGACATGGACCAGTTCCTGGAAGCCGCGGAGACAGGGCTGAAGCTGTCGCCCATCTCGAAGATACTGGTCGAGGAGTCGGTGCTGGGCTGGAAGGAATACGAGCTGGAGGTGATGCGCGACCTCAAGGACAACGTGGTGATTATCTGCTCCATCGAGAATTTCGACCCGATGGGAGTGCATACCGGCGACAGTATCACCGTGGCCCCGGCACAGACCCTGACCGACAAGGAGTACCATCGGATGCGGGATGCATCCCTGGCGGTTATCCGCGAGATCGGGGTGGAAACCGGCGGGTCGAACATCCAGTTCGCTGTCCACCCCCGGACAGGCAGGATGGTGATTATCGAGATGAACCCGCGGGTCTCGCGCTCCAGCGCCCTGGCCAGCAAGGCCACAGGCTTTCCCATCGCTAAGATGGCCGCCAAGCTCTCGGTAGGCCTGACCCTGGATGAGATCCCCAACGACATCACCAGGAAGACACCGGCCTGTTTCGAGCCGACCATCGATTACGTGGTGACCAAGATCCCCAGGTTCACTTTCGACAAGTTCCCGGACACCGATGACCTTCTCACCATCCAGATGAAAAGCGTGGGCGAGGTGATGGCGATCGGCCGCAGTTTCAAGGAATCCCTGCAGAAAGCCCTGCGCTCGCTGGAAACCAACCGCTACGGCCTGGGTGCCGACGGCAGGGAGATAACCGACCTCGAGAACCTGGAAGACAAGCTGAAGCGCCCGAACTCCCAGAGGCTGTTCTATATCCGCCACGCACTCAAGAGCGGTATGGATGAGGACCTGATCTCGGAAATCACCTACATCGACCCCTGGTTCATCTCCCAGATAAAAGAGATAGTCGAGATGGAGGACCGCCTGGTCAAGGTCAAGAGCCAGATCGGGCTGACCACCGACCTGCTGCGCTCGGCCAAGCGCCTGGGTTTTTCCGACCGCCAGATCGGGCACCTCTGCAAAATGGATGAGATCGAGCTGCGCAAGCTCCGCAAAGGGCGCGGCATACAGCCGGTCTTCAAACAGGTCGACACCTGCGCCGGCGAATTCGAAGCCCATACTCCATACCTGTACAGCACTTATGAAGACGAGGACGAGGCCTTACCCACCCGGCGCCGCAAGGTGGTGATCCTGGGCAGCGGGCCCAACCGTATCGGCCAGGGGATCGAGTTCGACTACTGCTGCGTCCAGGCCGCTTTCGCCCTCCACGAGGAGGGCTACGAATCGATCATGGTCAATTCGAACCCGGAGACCGTGAGCACGGATTACGACATCTCGGACCGGCTGTACTTCGAGCCGCTGACCCTCGAGGACGTACTCAACATTGTCGAGAGGGAAAAACCCGAGGGGGTGATCGTGCAGTTCGGCGGACAGACCCCGCTGAAGCTCGCCATACCTCTTCATAACCAGGGCGTCCCGATAATCGGCACCAGCCCGGAGAAAATCGACCTGGCCGAGGACCGCGAGCGGTTCGGCAAGCTGCTGCACGAGCTGAAGATCGACCACCCGGAATACGGTATCGCCTACAACGAGAAAGAGGCGCTCGCCATCGCCGCCAAAATCGGCTACCCGGTGCTGGTACGCCCCTCGTACGTACTCGGCGGGCAGTCCATGGCCATTGTCTACGATGACAGTGTGCTGAAAAATTACATGAAGACCGCTATCGACGCTTCTTTAGGCAAGGCGATCCTGGTCGACAAGTTCCTGGAAAAAGCCTCGGAAGTGGATGTCGATGCGATCAGCGACGGCTCCAGGGTAGTGGTCGGCGGGATCATGCAGCACATCGAGAGGGCCGGCATACACTCGGGCGACTCGGCCTGTGTCATGCCCCCGCTGGAGATACCTCCCGAGCTGATGGACCGGATGAGGGAGGCCACCAGGAAACTGGCCCTGGCCCTCGAGGTCAAGGGCCTGATCAACATCCAGTACGCCATCAGGAACAACGATCTTTTCGTGCTGGAGGTGAACCCGCGCGCCAGCCGCACCGTGCCTTATGTCAGCAAGACTATCGGGGTCTCCCTGGCCAGGCTGGCCGCCAAGGTGATGATCGGCCGCACCCTGGATGAGCTGGGGTTCACCGAGGAACCGGAAATCAAGCACATCTCGGTCAAGGAGAGCGTGCTGCCCTTTGTCAAGTTCCCGCACGTGGATACCCTGCTCGGGCCGGAAATGAAATCGACCGGCGAGGTGATCGGCCTGGATCGCAGCTACGGTATCAGCATGGCCAAGGCCCAGATGAGCGCCGGCAACTCCCTGCCGACCTCGGGCGCCGTGGCGGTAAGCCTGGCCGACAAAGACAAGCACCACCTGCTGCTCACCATCCGCAAGCTGGAACAGCTCGGTTTCAGGCTTTACGCCACCACCGGCACCCGCAGCTTCCTGACCGGGCACAGCATAAAGTGCGAGCCGGTCTTCAAGGTGGGCGAGGGTACGCCCAACATCGTGGACCTGATCCGTGAGAACCGGGTCGACATGCTGATCAACACCCCGATTGGCGAAAAAAGCCAGTATGATGCCAAGGCCATGCGGCGGGCCGCCCTGACACAGGGCATTCCCTACGTGACCACCACCTCGGGCGCACTAGCCGCGGTGGAGGGCATCGAGGCCCTGCTCAAAGAAGAGCTTACGGTTACCCCGCTGCAGGAATATTTTAAATAGCCGGCGGGTGTGCCTGATCCCTCTCATCCGCGGCAGGAGCGGGCCGGGTTTGACCGAGCCGGCGGGCTTTGCCGGAAGCCGTAAGCACCGGGTATGGAAAAATGAAAAAAATTCTTGTGATTGATGACGTTGCCGGGAACCGCGACATTTTCACCAGCCTGCTGGAAGGCGACTACCTGGTTCTCGAAGCTGAGGACGGCAGGCAGGGGCTCGAGGTTGCCGAGGCCGAGCAGCCGGACCTGATCTTTCTGGACCTCTCCATGCGGGGTATGGGCGGGCTGGAGATGATCAGCCGGCTGCGCAAGCACGCCACCCTTTACCCGGTCCCGGTCGTGGCAGTTACCGCACATTCGGCTTTCAGTGCCAAGAAGGCGGTGGATAGCGGCTGTAACGACTATCTGCTCAAGCCGCTCGCTCCCAATAAAATAATGGAGAAAATCGAAAAATGGCTCGACTGAGCAAGCCCGCCGGCGTACCGGCACAGTTGTTCCGGCTTTGGATGAGGAGGGCCGGAGCGGCTCCGGCGGCCGCCTGCCTGATCCTGGCAGTGCTTTCTTCCTGCACCCGCGAGCGGAACACTCCCCGTCAGGTGGTCGAGCAGTTCCTGGCGGCGGTGGCCGAGGGCGACAAAAGCGCCATCGATACGCTGGTGTACTGGGAGCGGGTGCTGCTGGCCGAAAGCTATATCGCCTGGAATATTTTCCAGCGCTACTCGCCGGAAGAAAAGGAAAGGGAGATAGCTCGCTACAAGGAGAAGTTTTACGAGAAAGACTTGCCTGTGATGAAGATGTCGTCCTACCGTGTCAAACGCAAGAGAGGAATAGTTATCAACCGGGACGACAGCGACGCGTTTATCAACGTGTCCTTCAAGGGTGTCGAGGGAACCACAAAACAGGGGAGGGAGTTTGAAACAACACTGGAAATGAAACTCGATGCATCGCGTAAGATGTGGTTGATCACGGATTTCGGGGACCTGGTTCGTATCAACATGATCGAGGGCAGGTATGATCCCGACAGCCTCTACCTCAACAAACCGGTCCGGTAACTCACTACTGCTATACTAACCTTTCAGGGACGGGGTGGACTTACGATGAGTAGCGATCTTCATTTTCCGCAATGTCTGAAGTGTAATCAGGGCGTTCTGATCCCGTTGAGCGACTACGGCCGCGATGGCGCATCTATCATGTATAAAGCCTGGGTTTGCACCAACCCTGACTGTGGTTTTCACCTGAGGATCGACAACGGGGAAGTCTCGATCGGCAAAGATATCGGCAAATCTTTCAAATAAGCAAGCTGCCCCCCGAGTTTGCGGGATGGCGGCGGCTGTTATTACTGATACCGGAAGGTACTGATGCTACCGATACTTACTGCTGAACAGATAGCCAGGGTGGACCGTGAGGCAATCCGTTCCCTGGGTCTGCCTGGGGCGGTCTTGATGGAGACCGCGGGCCGCAGCGTGGTCGAGGCGATGATCCGCCGCCTGCCCGGGGCGAAAAGCTCGCGGCCGGTAGTACTCTGCGGCAAGGGGAACAACGGCGGGGACGGTTTCGTGGTGGCCCGATATCTCTTCGACTCCAGCGCGGAAGGCTTTCCCCTGGTTTTCCTCTGCGGCACGCTGGATGAATT
>JAFGTO010000086.1 GCA_016934095.1 Candidatus Glassiibacteriota bacterium | reverse complement strand
GCCGGCGCTGCAGTTTCCTGCCTGTGCTCCCGGCCTCCCGGGAGCAGGCCCAACATCATTTTTATCCTGGCGGATGACCTGGGTTACGGCGACCTGGGCTGCTACGGCCAGCGGGAGATCATGACCCCGAGCCTCGACCGTCTCGCCGACGAGGGCATGCGCTTTACCGACCACTATGCCGGTAGCACGGTCTGCGCCCCCTCGCGCTGCTGCCTGATGACCGGGCTGCATACAGGCCACGCCTTCATCCGGGGCAACCGGGAGGTCAGGCCCATGGGCCAGCTGCCGCTGCCGGAGGGGACAGTTACCGTGGCCCGGCTGCTGAAACAGGCCGGGTACGCTACCGCCCTGGTCGGCAAGTGGGGCCTGGGCGGGCCGGAGTCCGGGGGCATCCCCAACAGCCAGGGCTTCGACTATTTCTACGGTTACCTCTGCCAGCGCCACGCCCACAACTCCTACCCGGAATTCCTTTTCAGGAACACCGGGAGAGTGCCCCTGGAGGGCAACCGGCTGCCCGAGCCCAAAAGGCCCGATGGTGCCGGCGTGTCAGTGGAGAAAGCCCTGCACTCGCACGACCTGCTGACCGCCGAGGGCCTGGAGTTTATCGGGCGCAGCCGGGAAAACCCTTTCTTCCTCTACCTGGCCTACACCATTCCGCACGCCAACAACGAGGCCGGGGACCGGGGTATGGAGGTCCCTTCCGATGAGCCGTATTCCGAGCGGGACTGGCCGCAGCAGCAGAAGAACCACGCAGCCATGATCACCCGGCTCGACCGGGATGTCGGCACTATTCTGCAGCGCCTGGAAGACCTGGGACTTGACACGAACACCCTGGTGATTTTTTCCAGCGACAACGGCCCGCACCGCGAGGGCGGAGCCGACCCGGAGTTTTTCGACAGCAACGGTGCCCTGCGGGGCATCAAGCGCGACCTCTACGAGGGCGGGATCAGGGTGCCGATGATCGCCCGCTGGCCCGGCAGGATCGAAGCCGGCGCGACAAGCGGGCACATCTCGGCCTTCTGGGACTTCCTGCCCACCGCCGCTGAGGTCGCGGGAGTGGAAGCGCCCGGCGGTATCGACGGTATCTCTTACCTGCCGGCCCTGCTGGGGAAAAAACAGGATGAGCACAGGTACCTCTACTGGGAGTTTCACGAGGGCCGGGCCTCCAGCCAGGCCGTGCGCCTGGGCAGATGGAAAGCGGTCAGGGGCCGCCCCTCGGCACCCCTGGAGCTTTACGACCTGTCGAGCGATCCAGGCGAAAAAACCGACCTGGCCGCGGAGCACCCGGAAATCGTGCGCGAGATCGAGGCGATTCTTGAAGCCGCACGGACCGGGTCCGCATACTGGGAGCTTACCGATGAGTCCTGAGCCTGGCCGTCCGGGAAGTATCCCGGCCCCCTTCATCGAGCAGGATAAGCTGTTTTACACCAGGATCCAAAAAAAGGACTTCCGATGAAAAACTCAGCGCTGCTGACCGCAGGTGTCTCCTGTCTTGTCTGCCTGGGCTGCACCGGGCCGGCAGCCGGCCCGGTGGAAAAAACCTGCCCGATAAAGCTGGGTACTTTCGAGGGGCAGAGGGGAAATGCAGTAACCGACCTGCAGATCTACTCGCCCTGGGATCCGGGGCAATATGCCCATCTCGCCTTTCCCGAGCACTGCTGGGGCAGGGGCCTGCCTAACACCAGCCACAACAGCGGCAAACTAGTCGGCTCGCCCTGGCGCATCAGCGACGACTCCAGCGCGGCTGTTTTCGAGCGCCAACCCCGGGACAGCGTGCTGTTCAGGGCCCGGGCGGCTGCAGACTCCATGGCGGTGAGGCTCAGCCTGGAGATTGTCAACAGCTCCGGGCAGCCGGTGAATGATATCTACGCCCTGGTCTGTTTCAAGCCGGATGCAACCGTTGGCCTGCCCCCGCGCGAGGATGCATTGGCCGGGTTCCGCGACACCAGCTACCGGATGACCTGGTTCCCGGTGGATGGCGAGCCGGTGCAGCTTCACGAGGGGACGCATTACCGGGGAGACCTGCCAGATCGCGGCTGGACCGATCTCAGGAGCAACATCAACTGGGGAGTCAATGTCAAGGGAGGTCCGGACAACAGGACGGTCAGCGACATAGACTGGTTCCGGGACAAAGGCCCGGGCCGGATAGTGGAGGAGGTGGCCGACCCGGCACTGATCGCGATCCACGACCGCAGCGATACCACCCGCTGGGTGGGTATTATCTGGGAGCCGGCCAGGGTATTGTTCTGCAACCCGAGGCATCCCTGTTTCCATTCGGACCCCGCTCTCGCCGACTGTCCGGCAGGCGGCCGCTCCGGGGCCGAGGGTATGATTTTCTTCCATCACGGCCCGCTGGCCGGGCTTGTCGAGCGGGCCACCGCCTGGCGCAACCGGGTACGCAGCGTGCAGAGAGACGGGCAGTAAGGCGTACAGGCGATTGAGCCGGTCCTGATTTTATACCTGCGGGGGTAGTGCTGCGGAGCCCGCCGGCGACCGCTAGGCCAGCTCCAGGAGCCGCCTCTCGCATTCGAGCATCGCTCTTACCGTGTGGTAATTGATCTTCCAGGGGTGTCCCATGTAGTCCCAGACCAGCTCATTGCAAGGCCCCAGCAGCGGGAACCACTCCCCGACAGGGTGGTTGATCACGTGGTCGAAAACAAAACGGTGGACATTCCGGTAGGCCTCCCAGTAGCGGCGGCCGCGGAAGGCGGCCAGGGCATCCAGCATGGCCACCAGGGTCTCCGCCTGCTGCCAGAACTCCTTGTTCCTTTCCCGCGCCGGTCCCCAGTGCGGTCCCTCGCAAAAGACTCCGCCCAGCTCCCAGTCGATCCCGTATTCCAGGCAGTGGTCGTAGAGCCTGCGTATCCTCTCCCGGTACAGGCTCATGTCCAGGCCGAGGACTTTGACCGAGTGGCTCAGCAGCCAGCCGAACTCGACATTGTGCCCGAACGAGGTGTTGTCCAGGGGCCGTCCCTCGGGGTCGTCCGCCTCGCGGTCCGAGCCCCAGACATTCTTGAAGACGATGGCGCGCAGCGGGGTGAAATCCAGGCCGAACTGCGCGATGCCGGTGCCGTGCTCCGGGTGCAGCATCCTCCTGCAGACCAGCTCGGCCACCTCGACCGCGAGGCTTCTGTGCAGCCCGCTGCCGCTCGCCAGGTAGAGGTTGGTGAAAGCCTCCATCAGGTGCATGTGCACGTCCATGGACTTGCGGTCGCCGCCGCAGGCCCCGGGCGCACAGGGCGACCAGTCCTCCTCGAAAAACTCGCGAAAGCCGCCGTAGAGGCTGTCCGCGGCCCGGGACTGCAGCAGGTCGAGGGTCTTTTCGGCCCAGTCCAGGGCCTGCCTGTCCTGCGCGGCCATGGCGTACTCGCTGAAAGCGTAGATCACGAAGCTGTGCCCGTAGACGATCTTCTTGCGGTCCACCGGGGTGCCATCCCGCTCGAGGACCCAGTACCAGCCGCCGTGTTTCCTGTCCTGGAAGCGGTCGGTCATGAATTCCAGCCCGCGCCCGGCTCTTTCCAGGAACGAGCCGTCCGGGTCGTACCCGGCCCGGTGGACCGCCGAGAAGGAATAGACCATCCTGGAGTGGGCCAGCAGGTTCTTGCGGGTCTGGCCGGTGGGCTCGCCGCGGCGGTCGAAGCAGGTGAGGAAGCCGCCGCGCTCCCTGTCATCCCCGCGCACCCGCCAGTAGGGGAGGAGCTCCCGGTGAAGGTGCCGCCGGACCTCTTCGAGAAAAGGCTTGACATCGATTTCCATGGCCGATCCCCGGTCGATTTGGAGAAAACCCGACCTGCCTTGAGATTTGTGAACCCGACAGAACTCCGGATGACAGCGAAAAATAAAACAGGAGAAGGCAAGCCATCGCCCTGTTTTGAATTTAATCATTTTCCCGCGACAGGCCAGGACAGAATCCGTGCCGGGGGGATATTTTTTTGCTTGATTTCGGTCGTGCCCGGTAAAAGATTCGATAATAGCAAACGAACATTGCAGGACAGAAAATTTTTTGCGACGTGGGGATGCATTCTTTTCTCCGGCCCGTGCCTCGGCCGGGTGGCGGGTGGACGGGACGGTTCGCGGTTTCACCCGCCCAGGTAACACTCAAAGCTTTGGCTGACTGCACTTTGCGGTCGTTTTCAACACAGAGGAGGGATCGGACAATGGTTAAGAAGGCTTACTCGACGGCCGCACTCTTGCTGGCCGGGATAATGATTGTATCCTGCGCAGGCGGCGCGCCTGAACCCGCCGGGACAGCCACCACCCGCCACCCCGTGCCCAGGGAGCACCCGCGCCTGTTGGGGTCCAGCCGGGAGCTGCAGGACCTGGCCAGGCAGCGCCCGGAGGCCTACTCCCGGGTGGCGGCGGCTGCGCGCGGCCTGGAGCCGGGTGAGGAGACAGTGATGGACGAACACATGAAGATGGTCTCAATGGCCCTGGTCTGCGCTATCGATGGAGACAGCGGGATCGGCAGGCAGGCTGTCGAGCGGGCCATGAGATATGTCGAGGCCCCCATCCGGGTGGGGCATGAGACTTTCGCCCACGACCTGGCCCGCTGCGCGATTGTCTACGACCTCTGCTGGTCCTGCTGGACCCCGCAAGAGCGGGTCAAGTTCCAGGAATACATGAACAGCACCGTGGATGCCAATGTCAATTCCGAGACCCACGTTTTCCACAACGGCTGGTACGGCTACAAGCACTGGGGGATCGGCCTGGCGGCCTATGCGACTTATTACGAGAACGAGCGGGCGCCGGAGATCCTGGCTGAGACGCTCCGGGACTACCGCGAGCGGGCCGCCCCGGCCCTGGAGTTGGCAGGCGATGGCGGGGGCTGGGCCGAGGGGTATTACATCAACTACTGGCTGTACGAGTGGCTGTTTTTCT
>JAFGTO010000085.1 GCA_016934095.1 Candidatus Glassiibacteriota bacterium | reverse complement strand
TTTCGCAGTCCTCAGCCTCGGCCAGCTCATCCTGGCCATGGCCGTGATCCTTCTCTGGTACAGGATCCCCCTGGTGGGGAATCCCGGGCTGCTGCTGCTCTCGGCGGTGATTTTCCTCTTCAGCACTCTGGGGGTCGGGCTTTTTTTCTCCACCCTCTGCTCCACCCAGCAGCAGGCCGTGATGGTGGTTTTTGCCTTCAACATTTTCGCCATCCTGATGAGCGGCCTGTTCGCGCCGATCGAGAACATGCCGCCCCTGGTGCAGAAGCTCACCTATCTCAACCCGGTACGCTATTTCATGTCCATCGTCAGGGAGTTGTTCCTCAAGGGCAGCGGTGTCGAGTACCTCTGGCGCGAGGGCCTGGCCCTGGCCCTCTGGGGGTTCGGTGCCATCGCCCTGAGCACCCTGCGCTTCCACAAGAGCGCCCGCTGAAAAACAGGCACGGCTCTTGCTGCCTGTTTCCGTTAAAAAGCACCGCCCCAATGCCTTCTGCCAAACCGGCAGCCCCGGGCAGCTTGCATTTTGACGGGCATTGTATTAATGTAACCATTGGAGCGGGACCGCGGGTCGTTCCCTAATGACGGGCAAGCAGTGGAGAAATGTTATGGAAGTCGGCCGTGAAATCATAGAAAAGATATTCGCCGAAACCGAGATCTGTGCCAGGATCGGCAGCAAGCTGCTCTCGGACAGAGAGACCGTGCTGAACTACCTGGTGCTGGCGCCGAGCGTGGAGAACGATGTCCAGACCATCCGCTGGGACGGCTCGGTGAAAGTCTCGCCACGGCTGACAATCTCCGCCGATGAATACGCCTCGCTCAACCTGGCCGACTTCTACGGCTCTCAGGAAAAGGTGCCCCCGAACCTGAAAGAGATCTCCATCGCTTTCCGCAGCGCTTACCTCCACCTGGACAGCGGTGTCCAGAGGCAGCATATCTCGCAGGGCCTGGAGGAAGCTACCGGAATGGTACGCAACATTTTCGACCGGATCACCGACAACCGCTCGCGGTCGCTCGAGTTCGAAAACAACGCCCTGATTATCGCGCCCAATGAATTTGTCTGGCCGGTCTCGATAATCAAGTATATCTCTGAAGTCGTGGGACAGGATTTCCGCAGTTTCCGCCGCTACGGCATCTGAACCGGCCGGCGAGCGAAAAAAATCAGCAATACCTTGACAATCGAAGATTCTCCCTGAGCTTGCTCGAGAGGAGTCTTCAATCCTCGGCCGGACAGCAGTTTTTCCACAGACCTGCCTGTAAGACAGCCAGCCGAAGGTCGGTTCCCAGGGGTCCAGCCCATGAATCAGAATTGGCCGATGTTTCACCGCGATGTCGCCCGCCGGGGGGTCACGCCGGAAGCCCTGTCGGCCCCGCTCAAGCTGGCCTGGGTCCTGCAGACAGAGGGCAGGGTCTTTTTCGCCAGCCCCACGGTGGTCGGCGGCATTTGTTTCTGCGGCTCGCGCGACAAGCACCTTTATGCGGTCGAGGCGAGGTCGGGCGAGCTCCTCTGGCGTTTTTACACCGGTGACGAGGGGAACCTGTCCAACGCCGTGGATAACGGCATGGTCTTTGTAGGCTCGAACTGCGACGGCTGCCTGCGGGCGATAGACACCGCCGCAGGTGAGGAGAAATGGCTCTACCAGACCCTGGGGCCTGTTTTCGCAACACCGCTGGTGATCGAGAACATGGTGATTATCGGCTCCTCGGACTGCCACCTCTACGCGGTGAAACACGACAGCGGCAAGCTGCTCTGGAAACAGACCTGCGGCGGCGAGCTGCGCTACGCAAGCTGCTTTTCCGAGGGAAAGGTCTTTTCAGGGGCCGGCGACGGGTACCTTTACGCCAACCGCATCGAGGACGGTAAGAGGCTGTGGCGTTTCAAGACCCAGGCGGCAATCCATTGCTCCCCGGCGGTGGATGAAAACGTGGTGTTTTGCGGTTCCGACGACCGGCACCTCTACGCGGTAGATGCCTCCAAAGGTGAAAAACTCTGGGATTTCCGCACCGAGAACTCCATCCGCTCCACGCCCGCAGTTACCGAGAGCATGGTGCTGCTGACTTCCCTGGATGGGAAATGCTACGCAGTCGAAAAATTCAGCGGGCAGTACCTCTGGTCCCTGGCAACCAACGACTCGATCTACTGCTCGCCGGTGGTGGCCGGCCGGACCGTGGTTTTCGGCTCCAGCGACGGGTACCTTTACGGGGTGGAGCTGTCCTCCGGCAGGATAGAATGGCGCAACCACGTGGGCAGCGCTGTTATCTCGAGCCCTGCGGTCGCCGGAGCAATGGTGTTCGTGGGCGCCGAGGACGGCTGCCTGTACGCTTTCAGCTCAGCAGGACCGGAAGACGGTCCCCGGAGCGATAAAGGTAAAAAGGCCGGCAACACGACCAGTGAACCAGGCGGAGCAGGATCAAAATGAATCGCAAAAACTATCTCAAAGAGATCGACCGGGTGGTGATCAAGGTCGGCACCCGGGTGCTCACCGGCGCGGACAACCTGATAGACCCCGGCCGTATCGAGCGGCTGGCCGCAGAGGTTGTCGCGCTCTGTCAGCGGCGGACCACGGTTATCCTGGTCTCCAGCGGGGCGGTGGGCGCAGGCATGGGCCGCCTGGGCCTGGCCCAGTACCCCAAGCTGATCCCCGACCGGCAGGCCGTCGCTGCGGTAGGGCAGGTGGGGCTGATGAAAATGTGGCAGCAGGCTTTCTCCGGGCACGGGTTCCGCGTGGGCCAGGTGCTGCTGACCGCCGAGGACTTCCAGAACCGGCGGCGCTATGTCAACCTGCAGAACACTTTCGAAAGCCTTTTCCGGCTGGGAGTCGTCCCGGTGGTCAACGAGAACGACAGTGTGGCTGTGCGGGAGCTGCGCTACGGGGACAACGATACCCTCAGCTCACAGGTGGCCACCGTGGTGGATGCCGGCATGCTGGTGATCCTCACCGACATAGATGGGTTCTATACCGGCAAACCCGGGCGAGATGACGGGGCGGAAAGGCTCTCCATAGTCGAGCGGGTCAGCCCGGAGATGGTCCGCTCCACCCGCGGCAAGGGCAGCGAGGTCTCCATCGGGGGGATGCGCACCAAGCTGGAGGCCGCACGCCTGGCCACCGCGGCCGGCCGCTTCTGTGTGATCGCCTCCGGCTTGGTCCACAGCCTGGAGGGTATCATGGATGGCGAGGACCTGGGCACCCTGTTCCTGCCCCTGGCCGAGGGCATGAAGCGCCGCAAGCAGTGGATCGCTTTCAGCGGCAGGTCCAGGGGAAAAGTGCTGGTGGATGAAGGCGCCCGCCGGGCCTTGCTCGAGCGCGGGGTAAGCCTGCTCGCCAGCGGTATCAGGGAGACCATCGGAGATTTCGACAGCGGGGACATCGTGGATATCGCCACCAGCGGGCAGGATGAGCCTTTCGCCAGGGGGGTGACCAGCTACAGCGCCGAGGACCTGGGCCGGATCAAGGGCCTCCACTCCTCGCGCATCGAACAGGTGCTGGGCCACCGGGGCAGCGAGGAAGTGATCCACAAGGACAACCTGGCCCTGGTTGAAAAGATTGTCTCCCGGGATTAACAGGATGGGCAGGGCTCTTTATTCTGTTGTAAGGTAGCCATTCACGAAATTGAGTTTAAGCACAATCGGCCATCCAGGTATTTTTTTCTGCTTTTGCAGTCGATCAAAAGCAGCAAAAATCTATTCGGGGCCACAACTCGCCCTGGTTCTTAGATTTATATTAAACATGGTTTATAAGTGCTTTTCACACGCTTATTTGTTGCTCGCCTACGCTCGCCTCTAAAGGCTCGCGAAGGCATGCCCGCGA
>JAFGTO010000547.1 GCA_016934095.1 Candidatus Glassiibacteriota bacterium | reverse complement strand
CCGCATCGTTGCCGAACCTGACATCCTCGGCCGGCTTCGCTCCCGTGCGGACCGCATCGTAGAAGCTGCGCAGGTGCGCCGTGTCCTCGTCATCTCCGCCCGAGGGACTGTACTCCATCGGCTCGGAGGCACCGGCCGGCCTGCCGGCCAGCGGTCTCATTTTCTCGTCCAGGCCCATGATCTCCCTGTACCTGTCCGCGGTCTCCGCGGCCCAGCTATGGGTCGCGTATCCAAAGGCCTCCTGCATCGGCTGATAATAGTACTTAAGCCAGCTCCAGCCGTACTCCAGGGTGCCCTCCGTACCGTAGAAAGTAATCACCGGGCCCTGGTGCCCGTTATTGACCGAGGTAGTCAGCTTGAGCTGGAACCCCTGCGGGTAGTTGACCAGGGCGCACAGCTGGTCCGGGACCTCGCGGTAATTCTTCCAGTTGAAGGTGCCGGCAAGGCAGGCCACTGATTCAGGCTCCCGCACTCCCATGATATAATGGGTGGCCGAGATCAGGTGCACGAAAAGGTCGGTGCACAGCCCGCCGGAGTAATCCCAGAAAAGTCTCCACTGGAAAAAACGCTTGGGGTCGAACTCGCGCCGCGGAGCCTCCCCGAGGAAGCGCTCCCAGTCGACTGTCCGGGCGGAAGCATCCGGGGGGATCGGGTAATAGCAGGCGGCCAGCGAGCTGTACCTGAGGATCTCCGCATCGACCAGGGTGACCTTGCCCAGCTTGCCGGAACCGATCAGCTCCCGGGCTTTTTGCGTGCAGGCCAGGGAAACGCACTGGCTTCCGACCTGGACCACCTTTTGGCTCTTCTCCACGGCCCGCACCATCTCATCGCCCTCTTCCAGCTTATGGGTCAGCGGCTTCTCGACATAGACATGCTTGCCGGCGGCGACAGCATCCAGCAGGACCTTTCTGTGCCAGTGGTCCGGCACCGCCACGATGACCGCATCCACCTCCCTGCGGGCGAGCACGTCCTGGTATTCCCCGGTAGTGGAGATTCCGCCCCCGGTGAGCTCGAGCGCACGGTCCAGGTGGCCCTTGTAGAGGTCGCAGGCCGCTACCAGGTCGACCCCGAAAATGTTCCGGCTCGCCTGCAGCAGCTCGGTACCGCGCACGCCTGTGCCGATAACGCCCACCCCGACCCTCGAGGGCGGGGGCACTGCGCCGTTGTTGAGCTGGGCCCTGGTTTTGCCGGCACCTGCAGCCAGGGAGGCCGCCGAGGCGAGAAGAGTGGTCCTGCCGAGAAATTCCCTGCGGGTGAGCGAGTTATCCTCTTGCATGTCCTGCTCCTGTAAGAAAAAAGGATTCCGGGAAAAAAGACCGTACCAAGCCGTAAATCAAACGTTCAATGAACCGTCCCTCAGACCAGCTTTGCAGAATTTTTCCGTATTTTCACTATCGCCGCGGCGATGTCCTCCATGTCTTTTTTGTGCCGAGCAGCACGTACTGTCCCAGCCACAGGCCGGTCTCCTCGCAGATCTTGTCGTTCTCGGGACAGCGGTTCCCTTTGCGGTAGCTTTCCAGCCTCTCCCTGGAAAACACCGACCGGAAAGCCCGCGAGTTCAGCCGGTATTCGATAAACCCCTCCTTGTTGAGAGGCTCGTATCCTGTCCTCACAGGGATCCCCTCGGCTTCCATGGCCCGGGCGAACTTCCTTTTAGGCAGGCCATTGAAATGCGCCTTGTCGTACCTCAGCATGTAGAGGTGGTAGGCGTGTCTGGTCTGCCCAGGGTAGGTTTTTACAGGGGAGATGCCAGGGATCTCCGCCAGCAGCCTGTCCAGGCAGGCGGCGTTCTCCGTGCGGAGCCTGGTCTGCTCCTCCAGGCGCCTCATTTGTCCCAGCAGGATTGCTCCCTGGAACTCGGTCATCCGGTGGTTCGAGCCGGGGAACGGGTAGCCGGAAAGGGTCGCCCTCTGCTGTCCGGCGGGTCTGCCATTGTTGGTATAGGAGGCGCACAGCTCGATAAGCTCCCGGTTCGAGCTGATTATCGCCCCGCCCTCACCTGAATTCAAGTTCTTACTGGCCTGAAAGCTGAAACAGCCCAGGCCTCCTATCGAGCCCAGCTTCCTGTGTCTCCACTCTCCCATCCAGGCCTGGCAGGCATCCTCGATCACCGGGAGGCCGTGCTTGCTGGCAAGCGCCGTTATCTTGTCCATATCGGCAGCGCCGCCGCCGAGGTGGACAGGCATGATCGCCCTGGTATGCTCGTTGATCCGCTCTTCGATCAGGTCGGCATTTATCTGGTGGGTCTCAGGGTCGGTATCGACAAATACCGCCAGGGCGAACACCTGGAAGACAACCCCGGCGGTGGCCACGAAAGTATAGGGGGGCACGATCACCTCATCGCCGGGCCCTATGCCGAGGGCGTTGAGGCTGGTATTCAGGGCCGTGGTGCCGCTGCTGGTGGCCGCGCACCAGGGCACGCCCATCAGCCCGGCGAACTCTTTCTCGAACCTGTCGGCGCGGGTTCCGCCGAGACGGCACCATTGCTTGCTGTGGTAGGCGTCGAGATACATCTGCACGTCGGTGTCATCGTAAACGGGCCAGGCGGGAAAAGGCTCCCTGCGTACAGGGGTGCCGCCGAGGACCGCGGGGACCTCGGCGCCGCCGGCCGGGCTGCAGAAAACAGATGTCCCGGCCAGAGCGGAGAAAGTCGCCGTGCCGGCCAGGCCGGCGGAGGTGTTCTTGAGGAAAGTGCGGCGGCTGAGTGTTTTTTTCTTGTTCATCTGTCCTCCTTCAGGCTCCATCCTCCGGATGACCCTGGGTTCCGCGGAGAATCTGCAATTCGACAGGCAGCCGAGCCCAGGCGCCTGATAGAAGCATGTTGAAAAATATAAATTTCATGAGAATAGGGCTGTCAAGGGCCGTTTCCAGTCTCGGTACATCGACATGCAGCAAGAGATCATTAACCGCATATAATATTCTATATCATAAAGTTACAGTGGAAACGGCTTGCTTTGCCCTTGACAGCCCATGAAGCACTAAAGTTCACCAAGGGGCGTTGAGGTCTTTTTTCAATGCCCCTCTAAAATATGCCACGGATCGTTACCAGCAGTCCCAGGATGAAGAGGGGTATACCCACCGGGGCGGCCAGAATTACCAGGGTCAGGACCAGGCCGGCAACCATCAGGGCGAGCCCCAGCACGGCCGCTGCCAGCCGGCCGGTGAGCTTGAGGATAAAACTCAGCAGGTGCCATACTGCGGCGAACGGCCACAGCAGCAAGGGTATCCTGTTTGATCTCCCGGGCATAAGCTTCCTTTACGGCGGCAGGGGCGGGGCGGGCGGACAGTCCGGGACGGCCCGGAGGATTGAAGATAATGTTCTACGTTGCCAGGGGATGGTTACTTTTTTTTGTCTTATAGTGCCATCTCCGGGGAAGAAAACGGAGGCTGCCTGATCCCGGCCTGCACGACAGCGGCCAGGACCCGTTCTATTACATAAACAGAAATGGCAGGTGGAGCAGTGTCCACAGGCCGTACCGCAGGAAAGCCTGGTTCCGGGCCTCCCTGGCCAGGCCGCCGAAATAAATCCCCTTGATCAGCGTGTTTCCCATCATCGAGATAATGATCGCATCGACCAGCACCTTGGTAACCGCCGGGTTGCCGTGGACCAGCGACAGGATGAACGGGTCGATATCCGTCACCCCCACGATGAACGACAGAACATACAGACCGGCGTTGCCGAAATAATCTTTCACCAGGCTGGTCGCCACTTGCAGCGTGATGAACAGGGAGGCGAAAATTATCGCCGGAGTGATCTCGAAGGGGTTTCTCAGGGTAGAGAAATCGACCCCTTTGGAGGTGGCGACCCTTTTCCTGAAATACAACGAGAAAACCAGGCCCAAGCCTGAGAGCGCCACGAGCTTCCACCAGATAAAAGGCAGAAACGCGGGTCCGATTATCCGGATAATTACCAGAATGCGCAGGTACATGACACTGCTGGCAAGCAGCGAGCTGCGCAGGGCTCTTCTACTGCTCTCGGGGACTTTCTGGGCGATCCTGCCCACGGCGATACTTACCGCGGTGCTGGAGACAATCCCTCCGAGGACCCCGGAGAGCCACAGGCCGTGGCGGCTGCCCAGCTTCCTGATCAGGAAATAACCGGCGAAACCGATCGATGAGATGATAATGACTATTTTCCAGGTGCTGGTCGGGTTCAGGTTGAACTGGGTATACCCCTTGTCCGGCAGCAGGGGCAGGACAAGCAGGGTGACCACCAGGAACTTCAGGATGGCGAACAGCTCGAACTTTTTCAGGCTCTCGACATAGAGTTCGATCAGGGTTTTTTCGGACAGCAGGATGGCGCTGATAATCCCTATGGCCAGGGGCAGCCAGAT
>JAFGTO010000546.1 GCA_016934095.1 Candidatus Glassiibacteriota bacterium | reverse complement strand
GGCACCCTTGCCGTCCGGCTAACAGTTCCCCCTGTCGGGCCTGTAAAGGACTTTAACCTCCAAGTGGGTGCGCCCTGCCGGGCGCACCAAAAAAAAGACCGCCACCTGTTTCAGGAGACGGTCTTTTGATTTTCGTTTGAAGCCACAACTTCGGATTATTGTACGCGGAAGCCGATATCATCCCCTCTCAGGGAATCGGAAGCACTCAAGCCTGTATTCGGGACATAAGTATCCAAAATTCCATCCGGACCGGCGGAAATAACCCATACAGGCTCTCTGGTAACTCCCAGGCCGGCCACGTTGATCAGGTAGCGGTGTCCCCAGGGGTCCAGCGGGTCGTTGCTGATCAGACCGGCCCGGAAACCGACATCCAGCGGGTCATCCGGGTTCTGGGCGGCTGAATACGAGCTGTCGACCCGGTCCTGGCCCTCGATCAGGTGGCTGGTGATATCCTGGCAGGAAGCGGCTCCGGCCGTGGCAGTAAATGCGGTAGGCCAGACCGGCGCCGCAGGAACTCCGGTAGTAGCGTTTCGCGCCCAATACTGCAATGCCGTGGTTGCTATTGAAGGATCGCCGTCAGGGCCCCTGGTAGCCAGGAAGTTGAACTCAGTGCTCGTAAAGCTCGGATTGACTTTATTCGGGTATAACCCGGTATCTTTCCTGAACCTGGCGACCGCGCTGGACAGGGCCTGCACATCGCTGGTGGCCCTGGCGATGCGGCCCTGGGCGATGTTGTTGAGCACGCTGGGGGCGATCGCTGCAGAGAGAATCGCCACCAGGGCCACAGCCACGATGATTTCGATCAGGGTGAAAGCTTTGCTGTTGCGCATAAACCGGCTCCTTTCGCTGGCCCCTCAAAGGGGTCGATTGATAAAAAATAATTGAAGTTTAGAAGTATGGTATCTCTGTCTTAAAAGGAGACATTTTAAGCAAAAGCCGTACCCGAAAACTCCGCCGGGCGAACGGCCGGCAGTAATAAGTGTAACTTTATTAAAATAAACAAGTTGCGAACACATCCGTTTTTCAACGTAAATATCCTGGAGAATTATCGTCGCAGAGATTGTGGCATATGCCACATTTTTGGCAGGGAACCGGGTCATATCACTCAATCCCGCCCGGGGGCAAGCAGGCCGGTCTTCCCCGTTATCTTCCAGGCCGGCATTTTCATTCAGGGAGCATAAAACCGGCGGAAATCATTATTCTCTCGTTCCGGCTTGCGTTTCCCGGTTCTCCCGGGCCAACTCCTGCAGGAGAGGCCGGATATAACGCTGTTCGAGAGACTCCGCCTGGTCCGGCAGCAGCCGTGCAGCGGCACGGAAATGCTCCAGCGCCTGCTCACGGCGGGAAGGGTCCTGACTGTATAGCAGGGCCAGGGCCAGGTGCGTAAGGCTGTCTTCCGGGTCCCGGCGCAGGACCCGGCTGTAGTGCTTCTCCGCCGACCGGGGCCTGCCGGTCTCCGCAAACAGCTTGGCAATATTATAGTTGGCGGACAGGTCGGTGCTGTCCACTTTGAGGGCCCGGAGATAATATTCCTCGGCTTTGAGGTAATTTTCCTCACCCTGTTCCAGCAGGCCCAGGTTAATCAGGGTCGCCAGGTGGCCGGGTTCAAGCTCGAGCAGCCTGCTGTAATAGTACTTCGCCCTCTCGTTCCTTTTCGACAACTGGCTGATCCTGCCCAGCATGTGGAGAGCCCTCTCGTCATCCGGCCGCACCAGCAGCAATTGTTCGTACTGCCCGGCGGCCTCCTCCAGCTTGCCTGACCTGTAATAGAGATGCCCCAGGTACGCCCTCGCCATACAGACATACCTTTCGTCCGCGGCACGGCCTGTCTCGATTATGCCGTGTATCGAGCGGAAGACCCTCAGCGCTTCCTGTTGTTTACCCAGCCTGAGAAGCACCTTTCCCAGCTCGAAGCGGATCTTCGAGTTCCGCGGGCTCATGCCCATGGCGATGCGCCACTGTCTTTCCGCCTCGGCCAGCGAGTCGCGGCGGACAAAGAACAGGCTCCTGTAGATATGCTCCATCACGTGGGGAGGCTCGCCCAGGCTGTCCGAGACCGCCGTGCGCTCATCGGTGTCCCCGATGTACCCGAGGGCGCGCAGGATTTTCTCGCTTTCCGGATGGACCCTCTCGCGGTGGTCTGCCTGCAAGTCGTCCCTCGTCTCCTCGAACTCTGCCAGCAAGGCCTCGAATTTTTTTATCCTTTCCGCTACTTCTTCTTTCGCTACGCTGACAGGACAGAGGTTCTCCCTTTCCCCGGAATCGCAGGCCAGGTCATAACACTCGTACGACTCTCCCTCGAACATGATGTAGTGGCGGCCTCCGGGGGTCCACAAGGCCCGGCAGTCGTTCCGGTACCAGCCTAGTGCCTCGTTGTCATCGAACGGGTGGGCTTTTTTCAGGCTGTAGCAGGGATACCTGCCGATCCGCTCAGCGAGCAGGCTGCGCCTAGGGGCCCCGGTCGGAGCGGCGCCCTCGAGACTCAGGAGCCCGACCAGGGTGTGGAAGATGTCGGCGATGGCCACGGGATCTTCCCGCACGGCGGGTGTCCCGATGATGGCGGGATGCCTCAAGAGCAGCGGGATGTGTACCAGGGGACGGTAAAGCATCTTGTCATGGCCCAGGTGGCCCCATTCTCCGAACAGCTCGCCGTGGTCCGAGGTTACGATCACCAGGGTGCTGTCGTAAAGGCCGGCGGAGCGGAGGCAGTCGAAAAGCTCGCCGATCCGGCCGTCCAGGTAGTTCAGGGCCCCGTCGTAAAGGTCGCACAGGCTGTCGAAATCCTTGGCGGAAAGGGTCAGCTTACCGTCCTGTACCAGTTTCTGGTTGCGGTTTGCACTGTCTGCAAGCTGAGAGACCTGCTCGCCGGGGTCCAGGTAGAGGCTGCGGTAAGGCTCCGGCGGGTCGTAGGCACCATGGACATCCATGTAGTTGATGAAGACGAAAAAGGTCTCTTCCTCCTCCCTGCAGCGGGTGATAAACTCGCACGCCAGGGTGTTGATGTATTCGGAGCTGTGGTGTTTGTGAGGCTCGACCACCGCGCTGTCGGCCCAGACCGCCCTGAAAATG
>JAFGTO010000545.1 GCA_016934095.1 Candidatus Glassiibacteriota bacterium | reverse complement strand
CCAGCGGCCCCTGTAGGAGCCGACCGAGGCGCTGCGCCGGAAAAACAGCACTTCGCCCTGCCGCAAGAGGAAAGCGGTGATCACCTGACGGGTTTCCATGTTCTGCATCCTCAGGGTTCAGTCTACTGGCGATAATTACCTGCGCATAATATAGCCGGCAAGGCCCGCCGGCGCAAACCCCGCCCCCGGCTGGCCGGGAGATGGATGGCCGCCCCCTTGTTGACAGGCTGACCGGAATCACCTAACTTTCTTTTATTCGGCCACCTGGGGGCTCCTGCCGGTGCTTTTGAAGGGAGCAGCAGGTTGCCGTCATTAACTGGAAAAGTGGATCTGCCAAGATGGAGACCGGAAAAGACAGTTACCGGGTGGTCGAACGGGTCGAGCGCACGCTCAGGGAGCATTCGATGGTGGGCGCGGGCGAGTGCCTCCTGGCAGCAGTCTCGGCCGGCCTGGACTCGATGGTCATGCTCGAGGTCCTGCACCGGCTGTCCTCTCGCCTGGGGTTCGAGCTGTGTGCGGCCCATTTCGACCACGGGCTGCGGGGCGCCGAGGCCGCCGCGCGGGAGCGCGGGCTGGTCGAGCGCCGCTGCCTGGAGCTCGGCCTCGGGCTGAGCTGCGGTCGGGCCGAGGTGGCCGCGATTGCCCGCGAGCGGCGACTCAACCTTCAGGATGCCGCCCGGCGGGCACGCTATGAATTTTTCTGGCGCTGCCTCGAGAACCGGGGCTGCAGCCGGCTGGCCACGGGCCACCACCGGGATGACCAGGCGGAGACCGTGCTGATCCGCCTGCTCTCCGGGAGCGGGCTGGTGGGCCTGGCGGGGATCCCTCCGGTAAGCGAGGGCGGCCGCCTGGTCAGGCCCCTGCTGGATATCCCCAGGGCCGAGCTGGAGCGCTTCGCCGCCGGCCAGGCGGTAGCTTTCGCCGAGGATCAGAGCAACCTCAGCGAGAAATACCTGCGCAACAGGGTTCGCCTCAGGCTGATCCCGGAAATCGAAGAGCAGTACGACCCCTCTTTCAGGGATAACCTCATCCTGCTGGCTGCCGAGGCCGGCCGCTTCCGTCGTGCGCTGGAGGAGCGGGCCGGGAGCCTGGCCCGGGAGGCCGTGGCCATGGAGGGCCAGCGGGCGTGCAGGATCGACTGCACAAAGCTCCAAAAAGTCCCGGCCCTGGTGCGCCGCCACCTGCTTCGTCAAGTGGCGGAGGAGCTTACCGGCGGCAGTGTAATCCTCTGCGGACGGGCACTTGCGGCGCTCGAGCGGCTGGTCCTCTGCGGCTCCAGCGGCCGGTCGGCCGACCTGCCGGGGAGGCTGCGGGCTGTGCGCGAGTTCTCCAGCCTGGCTGTCTCAGGCCGCGGCGCGGCCCGCCCGGAAGATGCAGGGGAGGAGCCCATCCATGAGCTGCCGTCAGAGGGCGCTGAGACTGTCAGGCTCGGCGGGGACTGCTGGGAGCTTGTCCTCGAGCGGACCGGGCCGGAAGTGTTCCCCGGAGCGCCGGTGCCCTGTTCGGCAGGCCCGGAAGGCTGGTACGAACAGTGGTTCGACCTGGAAAAGCTGAAACTTCCGCTGAGCGTGGGCTGCTGGAGCGCAGGGGAAAGGATCAGGCCTTTCGGCCTGGGCGGAGCCAAGAAAGTCAAGAAGCTCTTTCAGGAGAAAAAGGTACCGCTGAGCCGGCGCTCAGGAGTCCCGGTGGTAAGGGATGCCGGCCGGGAAGTGCTCTGGCTCTGCGGCGTGGCCCGCAGCGAACATGCGCCGGTGCTCAGCGGCTCGGAAAGACTCCTGAGGATCATGGCCCGTCGTGCCGCCTCTGCCCGCTGAGCCTGGCTGTCCGGTAAGGTATAACGGGCAGGGAACATTGACACCTAATTTCCCATGGGTTATATTAAAATTTCATATTACCTGCAATTAGCAAACCGGGTCCTGAAAGGTTTTCCGGGCAATCTGTCTGCGGGCGGTGCCTGATGAAGCGGTCCGTCTCGTTCCGGGCCTGCATGAATTGAACAGCGAGCGCATTCCCCGCGGCTTGACGCACCGGTTAGCGAGCGAAACAGGAATAATCAATAGATTTTAATAACCGGGGATTCTCCCTGGGCGTGCTCAAGGAGAGTCTTCAGTAGTACCGTTCAGGTGGTACTCCGCCTCGAAAGGCAACACAGAATGGCCGATCGCGACAGTGGCAAGAAAAAAGAGCCCAAATCTTCAGGGAACCGCAACAGGAAAATCCGTGAGCCCAAGGGAAAGCCGCCACGCTGGGCCAACTTTTCCAAGAACATGGCTTTCTGGCTGCTGATCATCCTGCTGCCTTTTACCATTTTCAGCCTGCTTTCGCCGAGCAAGGAAAATATTGTCGAGCTCAACTACTCGGAGTTTCTCCAGCGGGTCGAGCAGGGAAAAGTCAGAAGTGTAACCATCGTTGAAAAGAAGATCCTCGGCGAGCTGAAAGGCCCGGCGCCGGTGGAGAGAGATGCACGCGGAGTGGAGCAGAACGCGGGCCAGATGAAGTTTCAGACCTACCTGCCTTTCGAGGACCCGTCCCTGGTGAAGACTCTGCATCAGGCCGGGGTCGAGATCAAGAGCCGGCCCCCTACAGTGAACTGGATGGGCCAGGTAGTGAGCTACCTACCCTGGGTGATCTTGATCTTTATCTGGCTTTTTTTCCTTCGCCAGATTCAATCTGGCGGCGGACGGGCGTTCTCTTTCGGCAAGAGCAAGGCGAAACTCCTCGCTGGCGACCGGCCGAAAGTTACTT
>JAFGTO010000544.1 GCA_016934095.1 Candidatus Glassiibacteriota bacterium | reverse complement strand
TCAAGGCTTCCTTGCCGCATGTTGTTGTCCCAACAGTGGAAACGGCCCTTGACAGCCTTAATACCCTGAATTTTCAATATTTCAACATGCTGCTAGAAGGTCTGGAGGAATACCCGGACCAGAGAGGGGCGAGGAACGACTTACCAGATCTCGTAACTGCCGAACACTTCCCTGATAACCATGGCCTGGGCGCCCTGGAAAGGCGGTGATTCCAGGGAGCTGGGAACGATCAGCTCCTTGAGGGAAACCACCTTGTAGACAGTCTGTTTCTCCACCTGGCGGAGCATCTCGGGAAAGACCAGGTCCCAGACCTTGACTACGTGGCCGCCGACAATGACCCGCTCGGGGCCCAGCCCGTTGTTGATATTGGCGATACCCACGCCGAGGTAGCGGGCGGTCTCCTTGATGGCTCGGACAGCGTGCGGGTCTTGCCTGCGGGCCAGCTCGATCAGCCGCAGCATGTCTTTCTCGATATCATCGCCCCGCGGGACCCCGCTGAACTTGCTGTAGCGGTTGACCGCGGCCAGGTCGGAAGCGGTTTCTTCCCAGAAGTTCTCCTTGGGGATTTCTTCCCAGTCGCCGTCGAACTTGATCAACTGCGGCCCGAACTGGCCGTCCAGCCCGTAGTAGCCGTGGTAGAGCTTGTTCTCCATCACCATTCCCACGCCGATCCCCTCGCAGACCCAGACAAAAACGAAGCTCTGAAGGTCCTGGGCTTCCGGACCGAACCAGAGCTCTCCGAGCGCTCCGGCCTTGCCGTCGTTATCGACATAGACCTTGCAGCCGGTCTCGCGCTCCAGGATCTGCCTGGCATTCAAATTCGCCCATTTCAGGGAATTGTTCCCATAGATGAAACCATCCATGTGGTTGAGTATTACACAGATGCTTACTCCGACGCCCACCAGGGGCTTTTTATACTTCCCGGTCATTTCGGCGAGCATCCTGCCGCAGGAGCTGAAAAACTTGTCGCCGTCGCCAATAACGGTCTCGACCTCCCGTTGCTCGAGGATGTTTCCGCCGAGGTCGCAGACCCCCAGGGTAGTCCTGTGGAGCCTCACCTCGATAGCCCCGAAGATGCGGCTTTTCTCGTTGACTTTCAGGATGATAGGCTTCCTGCCAACCGAGCTTTTCCCCAGGCTCTCCTCGTAAACCAGCCCCTCCTTGATCAGCTCCCCGACAATGTTGGAGATGGTGCTCTTGTTCAGGCCGGTAAGCCTGGAGATCTCCACCCTGGAGATGGCTCTCCTGTCGCGGACGGTGTTCAGGACATTGAGGCGGTTGATCTGCCGGATCACCTTGTGGTCTGCGGCGACAATTTTTTCGAGATTGATTTTCACCTGAAAAATTCCTTCTATTAAATGGCTGACTCGCTGTGCGGACTACCAGCGCAGGAAATAATCATCCTCGATATCCTCGAACGCACCCGGAACTCCTGCAGACGGGCCGTAGAATACGCTGCCACCGAAAGTGGTCAGGTAGAGCATGCCCGGATGGTGGGGGTCGACTACCGGGCGGTGGCCCCACTTGAAATTGTAGCCTTCCAGCCTGTACCAGGTGTCGCCGCGGTCATCACTGCGGAAGGCTGCGCTGTCGAAGGTGTTGAGATACACGGTGGAAGGGTTAGCGGGGTCCACGGCCGCGGCGTAAACGTGGGCCTCTTCATCGAAGACCTGTTTCCAGCTCTTGCCGCCGTCCTCCGTGCGGTAGAGGCCTCCGCACTGCTCACGTCCCTGGCTGGTCCAGGGCCAGCAGCTCAGGTACATCCTGCCGGGGTCGCCGGGGTCGAAAACCAGGTCGTTCGGCGCGTTGACTCCCTGCGGCAGCGCGGAAGCCAGCCAGGTTTCAGCCCGGTCCCTGCTCAGGTACAGCGCACCGTCCACCACTTCCCTGTTTTCCAGCCCCCTGGCCACCAGCAGCACCAGGGTGCCGTCCGGCAGCAGCACCATGCGCCAGGCATTGAGGTTCCCGGCCAGGCCGTTGTTGCAGAGCTTCCAGGTCTTCCCCGAGTCTTCCGACTTGAAGACTCCCTTGCCGAAACCGCAGACATAGAGGGTGCGCGCATCGGCCGGGCTGTCCGGGTCGAGCAGGACATGGGTGCACACCGTGTTGGGAGGCATCCCCTCGCAGCAGGCCTGCCAGGAGCGGCCGCCGTCGACACTGAGGGCGACCCCGCCCACGTAGCGGTCGAAGTTGCCCGAGCGGAACATCTTGGGCCGGGGGAGGTCGTGGCCGCTGCCCCATGCTGACCAGACACGGCCCTGGACCCCGGGGTCGAAAACCAGCCAGTAGCAGGTGTTTATCCAGGGGCGCGGGACCCCGTTCAGGGAATGAAACCAGCTATCCCCGCCGTTGAAAGTATGGAACAGGCCGATGTCCGTGTACGAGATGAAGAAGTGGTCCTGGTCGAAGGGATCGAAATGCACGCCGTAACAGGTGGTAACATCCAGGCCGCGGCTGGTTACCGAGCCGTCCGGCAGGTCGCGGCTGTAGACCTGTTCCCAGAGCCTGCCGCCGTCCAGGGTACGGTAGGTGCAGCCGAAGTCGGTGGCATAGCAGATATCCGGGTCCGTGGGGCTGACACCCAGGGAAAGGGGATATTCGCCCCATTCCGGCCCGTAGTTGCGCATCATCCATCCGCCGTCGTAGTTGTCCGAGATCTCCCGCTCGGAAGTGGCCTGGTAGGCCCAGGTCCAGTTGCCGCCGGCGTTGGCGGTCTTGAAGATACCAAACTGCCTCTGGGTCGAGCCATCTACTGAGGCCGGATAAGAGCTGCAGGAAAGGTAAGCCGTCCCGGGGTGCCCCTGACTGACCGCCATGGTGGTGAACCTGGGCAGCCTGCCGGTGCTCTGCCGGTCATCCAGCAGCCCCCGGTTCACCTGCTCCCAGCTCTCGCCGCCGTCCAGCGAGCGGTAGACTCCGCCGGTGACTTCATCCCCTTCCGATTCCATCCCGGCCAGGATGTACAAGACCACACCTTGCGGGCCGCAGCCTCCATCCGCAAAGGCCGCCCTCTCGAC
>JAFGTO010000543.1 GCA_016934095.1 Candidatus Glassiibacteriota bacterium | reverse complement strand
CTGACAGACCTGATGTCTGCGGCGAAAAGCGGGAACGCCGATTCCGTAAAGGTACTGCTCGAGGCCGGCGAGGAAGTCAATGCCAGGGACGATTTCGGCATGACCGCCCTGATGTGGGCCGTGGCGGCCGGCCGGGCCGATATCGCAGCCATGCTTCTCGAAGCCGGTGCCCGGGTGGATGAGCAAAACAACTCCGGCTACACCGCACTGATACACGCCGCAGATTTGAACCGGCCCGAAGTGTTAAAAACCTTGCTCGAGGCGGGTGCAAATCCCCAGATCAAGAACTCCCTGGGATTTACCGCCTTGAGATATGCCGTCAGCCGGGGAAACACCGGGATCGTGGAATCCCTGGTCGGTGCGGGAACCGATCTCAAGGCAGGGGAGTATTCCGGTATCCTGGTCCAGCCGGCTTATAAGGGCTATAGCGAGATCGTGCGCCTGCTGTTAGCTGCCGGCGCGGATGTCAACGCCAGGGACACTGCTGATGAATACCAGGCCACGGCCCTGATGAGAGCCTCGATGGCAGGACACACAGCCATTGTGAAAATCCTGCTCGAGGCCGGGGCGGAGGTGAATGCGGAGGATATCGACGGGGACCGGGCGCTGAAATACGCCCGGCTGGGCGGCCACCCCGAGATAGCCGAGCTGCTGGTCATGGCCGGGGCTCTGGAATAAAAGCCTTACGGGACTCTACGGTTTTACCGGCAGCGGGCGCAGGGCTGCTTTCAGAGCAGACGTCTGCGCATGATCCAGGCTGTAGCCAGTCCCACCAGCAGGACCAGTCCGCCTAGAGTACCGGCCGCAGCCTTGAGGACCCGCCCGGAGCCACTCGCTGAGGCTGTCTGCAACTCTTCCCCCCGAAGCGCCACCACCGCCCGGTCGTGTGTCTCGTCCCATTTCATCGGGATATCCACTCCCAGCGCATAGGGCGATTGGAGGCAGGTGCAGTCGCCGGACAGGGGATCGATAAGCCGGTCCAGCCGCTCGGCGGTAATCTCCCCGCCCCTGAGCGGTACTGACATTTTCCCGGGGCCGAACACCACGGCGGCCAGGCCGGGGCCTGCATCGGCCGCCCCCATGAAAGCCAGCAGCAGGCGCTCGCGCTGATCCTTTCGGTCTACCTGTACCAGCCCTACCCCGAGCGGCTCTTCAGCGGACCATCTCCGGGCCACGGACTCCAGCACTTCCAAGGCCCCACTGCCGCTGTCGCTGGCCGGCACGTAGACCAACACCGCCAGCCTGCGCGCCGCCTCGCTCCTGATCTCTTCCCTGGCCGGAGAAGATGCCAGCACCTCCAGGTCCGCAGCGGATGGCTCCGGCTCCCAGTGGTCGATCAGGAAGCTCGGCCGCGACCGCCAGTTGGAATTCCCCCCTGCCAGCACCACCACCGGCCAGGAGGGCGGGGCGGAGGGTACGCCCAGCTCTTCCCAGCTCACTTCCGGGTCTTCCGGGTCGACAAGGCTGAGCTCGAGATTCAGTCCCCGGCCCGAGGTATGCAGCCACTGTTCGAGGCGGCTGTAGACTGCATTGCCCTCAGGGTCTTCCCGACCGGCAACCACGGCCAGCCGGTGCATGTCCCGGGGATACCGGAAAGCGGCATCGCGCACTGTCTGGTTGTAGCACCCCGCCGCCTGGGGCGGGTTCATTGCCGGAACCAGCAGCAAAACACCCAGCAGCGTTCCCGCGGATATCCCTCTCAGCGGTTTCCAGAGCCTGGACCTGGTCATCTCACCCGGCCTCCTTGCCCGCATAGCAGGCTACCGATCCGTCCTCCATCACCACGACAACCCTGCCGTCCCTGTCCACCAGCAGCCCCCCGGGCAGGACGGGAGAGGGAAGCCGCTGTTCCCAGAGCACTGCGCCGCTCCCGGGGTCCAGGGAGCGCAGTGTCCAGCGGGACCTCCTGTCGCGGACCACCGGGGTCTCGTATATCACCAGCACCGCGTTGGCGGCCACGGCAAGGGAGACTGCATCGCTTTCCCGGAGCCTTGGCCCGGTTACCCCGGAAGCAATCCATTCGGATTCCACCTGGCTCTTGGGGTCTCCCCGGTCCAGGTATTGCCTGACCTTTGCCAGCGAATAACAGACCGGCTCGCCGAACCTTCCGTTCACCATGACACAGCGGGTCTGGTCCCAGGCGGGCGGGATTTTGCCCTGGCAGAGATCGATCCCCTTTTCCGCGCTCCCGCCGTCCGCAATCCGGAAAGCGGAGAAATAGCCGGGGTTGACCACGTTCTCCGTGGCGGAGAAGCGCAGCCTGCCGCCGAGCAGCAGGTAGCGGCCGTCGAGCAGGCCGATATCCTCGCCCCGGTTGGCTTTCGGCGAACCGTCCCCAGGCGGGCCGCCGAGGTACTTGCCGGTGGCCAGGTCGTAAGAGGCCGGGGAGATCACGTTGCCGCCGGGCATCCAGAGCTTCCCCTGCCCTACAGTCAGCATTCCCTGGGCGGAGATGCCCTTGCGCAGCTCTTTATCCAGGTGCCCGGAGGTATTGTTCTGCCACTTGATCCTGCCGGTCGCCGCATCCAGGGCATAGACATAGGTACCGTCGTAATCGATGATCCCGGCTGCGGCATACGCAGTACCGTCCTGGACCAGCACGCCGCTGTTGACCGGCCAGGTGGAGCACAGCGTGCCGTAGACCATGATCCTGCGCTCGACCGGTGCGGCGCGGAAGCGCCAGAGCGGCTCCCCGGTGGCCGCCTCCAGGGCGTAGACATAACCATCCCCTGACCCCACATAAGCTCTTCCCCGCCAGATTGTCGGCGGCTGAGCCACCGGTCCCCCGGCCAGGAACGTCCACTTCAGCCTGCCGGTGGCCGCCTCTACCGCCCTCACCTTGCAGTCGTCCCCGCAAAGAAAAACCAGCCCCCCGGCGGCGGTAGGCGCCGAATGCTTAAGCGGTTTGTCCGGGGTATATTCCCAGATTTTTTCCACGCTGTCCGGCACTACCGCTCCGGAGCAGGCGCTGCGGGCGTTGTTGCCGCGGCAGGTGGCCCAGTCCAGGCCGGAGACCTCGAAAGGCGCCACCCGGGCCGCATCCTTGCGCAAAGTCTCCAGGCGCTCGCTGTCGGTGGCCCGGTACTCGAACTTGAAATCCCCGGCCGGGCACAGCGCCAGCGTGCCCATCAGCGAGAGGTTGCAGTCGCAGAGCCAGGGGCCGAGGTAGAGCAGGCCGTTCGCCGGGATGACCCCATCGTTGCAGGCGGGCCGGACCGCACCGTTGAACAGTACTTTCCTGTTGACCCG
>JAFGTO010000084.1 GCA_016934095.1 Candidatus Glassiibacteriota bacterium | reverse complement strand
TCACCTGCTCGGAAGAGCCGGATGGGGTAACGCCCCACGTCCGGTTCTGTGAGGGTGAAATCCAGTAATGGATGATCTACTCGACTGTTATCATTTCAGGTCGAGGTCTGCTTCGCGACACCCTTCCGGCAGGAGAAAAAAACGGCACCTCCCTCAGGCTAAAGGAGGTGCCGTCAGCTTTTTCTGGCGGAGGGCGAGGGATTCGAACCCCCAAGGGTTTTACCCCGGCGGATTTCAAGTCCGCTGCCTTACCAATTAGGACTAGCCCTCCAGCCGTGACGAGAGTCGCTTGGTTATAACATAACCATTTCGCCGGCTTTTCTCAACAGTAAACATCCCTCTCCGCGGACTGTCCCAGTTTGCTGCCTCACTGCTCCCCGAAATAGGCTAGGTTGAACTCTTTCAGCAGGCGGCGCAGATCATCCACCTGCGCCAGGTCCGTGCCCTGCTTGGCTTTCATGGCAGCCACCAGCATCCGGTGCAGCAGCTCCAGCTTGTGCAGGTAGTCCTTGTATTGCGCCGCATCTGTGGGGTCCACCGGCTTGATCCGCTGGTGCAGGAAATACTGGCTGACAACGTGCTGCAGCTCATCTGCGTGCTCCTCTTTGTTCACCACCCAGCGCACGATCTGGTTGTAGTTCTTCTCCCCAGCGGCGGAAAGCTCCACGATCTGCTTCATGCTCTTCTCGATCGTGGCGATGTGCTCCTCGATCAGGTGGGAGCGCAAGTGGTCGTCGTATATCCCGCAGGGGATCTCGCAGTGCGGGAGGAGCAGCGGAGGCTGGGCCAGGTACAGGCCCAGTAAGGCGGCGAAAACGAGCGCTTTTTTCATCGGGTCCTCCAGGCAGGAGTTAAAGAGAAAAAGATGAGCCGTATAATTATGAGAATAGATGTCATTCTCTAAATATAAGGGTTTTTTCCCGCCATGACAAGTCTATTTCAGCCGCTTGCCCCCGGTTCAGGAGCCGGTCTCCGGCTCCCCGGCGAACTTTTGCACTGTTTCCAGGTACGACAGCGGGATGCCGATATCGAACCGTTCGCCGTCGATCAGGGCCCCCAGGAAACCCTGTTCCGAGCGGAGGCTCTCCAGTGCGCCGGTCAGCTCGAACTCGCCTTTACGCCGCAGGTTTTCCCTGATCTGCTCGGCCAGGATCTCCAGGACCTGGGGCGCGATCACGTAGAGTCCGAAAATGGTCAGGTACTGGTCCTTGCCCAGGCCATCCACTCTCAGACGCTCGCGAGCGTACTCCAGCGAGGGTTTCTCGGCGAACTCGGTGATATTTACCAGGCCCTCCTCCCTGTCCTCCCAGAGGCCCCCCACCGTGCCGAAACGCGAGATCATCGATTCGTGGGTCGCCCTCAGGCCCACCACCGATTTCTGGTGTTTCTCGTAGATGTCCAGCAGCTGCCTGGCGCAGGGCACCTGGGTATTGGAGCGGTAGATATGGTCGCCGAGCATCAGCAGGAAAGGCTCGCCCTCCAGCCATTCCCTGGCGACATGTACAGCGTGGCCCAGGCCCTCCTGGTGCTCCTGGGCCAGGATGGTGGTTTTCGAGCCCATGGCCTGCAGCCGGTTCTGGTAGCTGCGGGCCTCCTGGCTGAGCTTGTTGTAGTGCTTGAGCTCGAGCGGGGCATTGAAAAAGCTCTCGAACAGCTCCACATCCTCTTTCTGCACCACCACGCAGACCCGGGTGGCCCCGCTGGCGAAAGCCTCCTCTACCAGGTAGAGGATGGCCGGCCGGGCCACTCCATCGGCACCGACCACCGGGAAAAGCTCCTTGCGGGTGGCCTTGGTGGCCGGGAAGAGCCGGGTCCCGTAGCCGGCCGCCGGGATCAGCGCACTGCGGGCCTTGCGCGCTGCCGGGATGTCGAGCTTGAGCGCCCGCATTCCCTTGACCTGCTCGAACAGCCGGATGACCTCCTGCTGTTCCTCCGGTCCCCTGGCCACGAACTGGGCACTGCCATCCCCCTGTGAGCCTACTCCCTTGCCGCCGTAGACCAGCTTGCGGATCTCCGGAAAGGCCAGGGCCTCGTGGAGCACCGGGGCGGTGAGCTGGCCCGGGCAGGCCGGTATCAGGTAGCGGTCGAAAAGCTCCTGGGTCTTGGTCATCAGGCGGCCCAGCCCCTCGGCGTCGCCTGCAGCCAGGTGCTCCATCGCCTCTTCCGCCACCATCTTGTTCACCTCGCCCAGGTAGTGCTGCACACCCTCATCGACCTCGCTCCTGGCGAACGGGAAGCTGCGGTTGAGGCTGGCCAGGATTTCCATGGTGTCCTTGGAAGCGCAGAGGTCGACCAGCACCAGGTGCAGGTCTTTGGGCACGCTGAGCTCTTCCACGGTCAGCACGTCGCGGTCGTGGACCATCAGGATCGGGCGGTTACCGTAGGCGCAGCCCTGGTCCATCCTGCCGCAGCGGCTGGGAGTGATGATCTCTCCCATGTAGGCGAACTCCATCTCCCCGCGCACAGTCATCTTGAGGTCGTAGACCCGGTTGAAGGCCCTGGCGGTGAGCACGCAGATCGCAGCCGAGGAGCTCAGTCCCTTTTTGATCGGCAGGTCGGTCCTGTAGTTGTCGATGACCAGCCCCTTGACCGGGTAGAAAGTCATGATCTGGTAGGCCACCCCGGCTATGTAGCTGTAGAATCCACCCTTTTCGGCCTCTTTCAGCAAAGCGTCCTTGGACATGGGGATCTCGTAGGGGCCGATCCTGCGGCCGTCCTCCATGGTGGAGTGCAGCACCAGCTTTCCCGGGTGCGGGCTGATCCGCGCATAAATACCCTGGTTGGTCCCGGTGAGCAGCGTATAACCTTTCTCAAGCTCGGAGTTGACACGGCGATAGCCTCCGGCCCAGTCGGAGTGCTCGCCGAACAGACAGACCCTGCCCGGTACGAAAAGTTCCATTTCGGCTCCGTTGTCTTGGTATGGAATGACCTGCCGCAAGTACTTCAGCAGCCAAAGTTTTCAGAGATCTGCTCGATAAATCGACCTGCCGCAGAACTTTTCCCGCCTGCCTGGTTTCCCGGTAAAAATTGTCGCTGTTCTTGCCTACGCGCCCGTGGCCTGCTATTTGATCCCGATTTCCCTTTTTTCCAGGTCAAAGGTCAGGGTAGCGGCTTTTCCGGCCCTTACCCAGTTGACCGTGGCGACATTGCGGTACAGGCCGCCCCTCAGCCAGTCCAGGGGGGGAGACCCGCCCTTCCGCGCGTGCAGCAGGGTGAGTATGGTGGTGGTGCTGTCGGTGAATACCGGCTTGATCACCAGGCGCTGGGTCTGTTTCATGCGGCTGCCGTTCTTCACCTGGTGTACACCCCACTGGTGGTTACGCTGGGGCGGAGCCAGCGGGTAGATGTCCAGGCAAACCGGGCCGTAAGCCGCCTCGATACGGGTGAAGCTGCGGGTGAACTCGGTTTCCGGGTCGCAGTGCAGCAGCCACTGCACATCCCGCTCGGCCTTCACCTCACTGCCGGAGACCATGATCTTTACCAGCTTCGCCCCCTCTCCCATCGGGTCGGCGCAGAAGGCTATCCTGCTGGTGTCCGCAAGCTGGATGTCCCGGGCCACCTCGAGGTGCGTATCGGTAGCCTCGACCGTGTCCCGCCAGACATGCGCCGTGTCGCCGTCCACCGTGATGGCGTACCGGCCGGTGCGCGGGGCATTGTCCAGGTAGCTGACCGCGATGTCATAGGTTCCCGGCGGCCCTTTGAATGGGACTTCGGCCTGACCGCGCGTGCCTGATACGTACCCGGACTCGTATTTCAAGGCCCCCCCGAGTCTCAGGGTGTCCGCCGGATAGCTGAAAAGCACCCCCTCCTCGTCCAGGGTCAGCTCATCGGCCACCAGGAGGATGTCCGGCTTGATAAAGACGAAATGTCTCAGGGCTTTCTTCAATCCCAGGGCGGGATGGTAGGCGGCTGCCAGGTCGGCCAGCACGTAATCGAGCTCCGCGGTGGAGCGGGCCTCCAGGACCACCGGGTAATGTCCGTAATAAAGCGCCTCGGCCGCAGCGAACCACTGCTCGTCCTCCCCCAGCTGGCCCCGGCCCTTGACCAGCAGGGTGTTGTGGTTGGCCGTACTCTTGAAATAGGTGTACATCGGGTCCACGGCCAGGAAACGGCCGTGGGCGTAAAGCTGGAAACTGCCGGCATCCGGGTGGCCGTGGGCGCAGCCCAGGTCGTATTTTGCATCCCTGGAGCGGGCCCTTCCCATGAAAGGCCCGCACTTGATACCCAGCATGACCGCCGAGGTGTCCTCCCAGGCCGAGCGCAGCATAACCTGGTCCAGGTCGGCGAAATGCCCGAGGGTCGGGAAGCCCGGTGGACCCGCCTCGCCCACTTCCGGGTCGTACCAGAGGATCGCCCACCAGGAGGCGCTGGCCAGGCCGGAGGAGCGCAGGCCGATCAGCTTTTTGCCCAGCCACTGTGCGTCTTTTTCGCCGCAGCGAGAGGCGATCAGGAAAAGCTGCGGCTCCGGCCCGTGGCTGTTGCCGTGGCGGGGGTTGTCGCCGAAAGTCATGGCCCACTCGTTTTCCACCATCACCGGCAGCAGGCTGTGGATCAGGTAGCGGGGATAGTTCCTGACCCAGGGGTTGTCGTAGCAGTCCAATCCCAGGACCGTGCGGGCCAGCTCCGTGTAGCGCAGCACGTACTCCAGGGCGTAGTTGCCGTAGCTCAGGCCTTCGATCGAAGTACCGTCCCCGAGGCTCAGCTCCAGCACTTTCCCGAAAAAGTCGACACAGGCCCCCAGCCACTGCTGTGCCCGGGCATCCTCCCCGTACAGGGCCACCGCCGCGTAAGCCAGCCCGCCGTAATGAACGTGGGCGTGGTTTTGCAGGTACTGGCTGCGGTACCAGGCCCGCCGGTCGGCGATCAGGCTGTACTGCCGCTGGGCTTCCTCGCCCAGGCGCGCGGCCACCAGGGAGCGCTCGGAGCGGGTCAGGCCGGAATAGAGCCAGTCGTAAGCCAGGGCGACTCCCATCAGCATGTGGCCCTGCACCAGCTCGTAATCCGGGTCCCAGACCTCCTTGTTGCAGAGTCCGAGCAGGTAGTCGCGCGACTGCTCGAACAGGCTGTCCTGGCCGGTCATCCGCCAGGCAAAAGCCAGGTCGGCAGCCAGGTTGCCGTGCCCCCGGTTCAGCTCCTGGGGGATTACCCCGGCTGCGCTCAATTTCGACGGCAAATCCTCCAGATACCGCTCCCAGAGCCACTTGTGGCTGCCTTCGATGTCCCG
>JAFGTO010000542.1 GCA_016934095.1 Candidatus Glassiibacteriota bacterium | reverse complement strand
TTGGCGAACTCGTAAATCCTGGTCTGGGTGGCGCCGACCTCGGGGTAGAAATATTGGGTCAACATCAGGATTTTCATGGGCCTGCCGCTTCGCCTGACCGGAAAGGCAAAGTAAAGTTAGTTTATAACTGAAGTTAGCTCCAAGTATATCAAGTTAATTTCCTCCGGCTGGCTTGTCAATGCACTATCGAGACCTCATATTTCTTTTTAAGCCGCGCGGGGCAGCTTGAATAGCCGCAGCAGATACCGTGGCGGAAATCTCAAGTTCGTTGAAATTGAATATGATAGGGGATATATTTATTTCAGGCACCCCGCAGCTTGCTGCGGGGAATGCGCCAGCCAGCAGCGCGTTGAACTATTAAAGTTCAGGGTATAAAGGCTGTCAAGGGCCGTTTCCACTCTTAGGGCAATAACATGCGGAGAGGAAGCCTTGATTGTATAACATACAGTAAATCTTACAGTTACACTGGAACCGGCTTGCCTTGCCCTTGACAGCCCGTGAAGCAATAAATTTCATCACGGGGTGTTGATGTCTTTTTTCAACGCCCCTCCAGTATCTTATGTCCCCGGTGAATCCTGATAAAATCACGGTACGATGAGCTCTATACCGGACACTCGACTGGCATCCCAAGCGAACCCTTGGAGCAAGCTTATGCCCGCCATCCTGGTAGCCCTGACTGCGGCGGCGGCCCTGGCCGTGGCTTACCTGACGCTTGCCCGGGCCGCAGGGGGGCTGGCCGCCCTGGTGCTGCTGGCCCTTTCTTTCCGGCGCCCGGTGTGGGGCCTGGCGGTGATCTGTGCGCTGCTGCCGGTCGAGGGGATAGCTGTCTCCGGCCGGGGCGTCTCGGAGATCCGTCTGCTGGGCATGGCGGTCTTCGCCGTTTGGGTGGTACACATGCTGGTTTTCCGGAAACGGCTGCGGGTAAACAGCACCATGCTGGCGGTTGTCGCCCTGATAGGCTGGGCGGGGGTCTCTTTCCTCTGGGCCGGCGACTGGGAGTATGCCGGGCCGCGTTATGGGACCCTGGTCCAGTTGCTCCTGCTATTCGTGATGGCGGTCAATGTTATCGACCGGGAAGAGGACCTCAGCCTGGTATTCGGCTGGCTGCTGGCAGGAGCACTGGTCTCCACGGCACTCTCGATAAGCCTTTTCATTACCAATTTTTTCGAGCGGGCGCGGGCTTTCGAGGCGCAGAACCCCAACGAGTACGGCGTGGCGGTGGGCCTGGCGATAATCGGCGGCATTTACCTGGCCGTCCGGCTGAAAAACCGCTGGCTGAGACTGCTCAGCGGCCTGGCCGCCTGTTATCTGGCCTTTCCCCTGCTGCTGGCCCAGAGCCGCACTTGCTGGCTGGCCGTGGCCGCCGCTTTAACGGTTTTCCTCTGGCACACCAGGCGGCGGCTGCGCAACCTGCTGATTGTCGGCGCCGCGGCAGGTGTAGCCGTGGCCGCTGCTTTTTCCCTGGGATACGTCAACGTAACCTTGATCCAGCGCACCAGCGAGCTGCTGAATGTAGCGAGCCGGGGCAGCAACCGGTCGGACATCTGGAGGGTGGGCGACACCGTTTTCCTGGACCACCCCGTGATCGGGGTCGGGTTCGGGCAGTTCCCGCGGGTCTATAACCGTTACCGCTACGCCACCCATGGTATCAGCAGGGACACGTTCCCGGCCCGCGACCCCCACAGCATTTACTACGGGGTGGCCACGGAGCTGGGGCTGGTCGGACTGGCGCTGCTGGCCCTGGTTTTCTGGAAGGCCTGGCGCAGGGAAGGCCCCCAGGAGGGGTCCGGCCCGTGGATCACGGCGGTCCTGCTGGTCTTCATCCTGGTCTCGGGGATCGGCATCAACCAGATCTGCGATAAGATCTACTGGCTTGTCCTGGCCCTGGCTGTCAGGTCCAGGGAGCTGGCCCAGGAGCCGGGGGGCGGCAACCGGGAGGCGGAATGAGCTTCAGGGTGGCCATAGTAATCGGCCAGTTGAGCTACGGCGGCGCGGAGCGCCAGGTGAGCCTGCTGGCCAGGGGCCTGGTCGCCGCGGGCTGGCCGGCGACAGTGATCTGCCTCTCCGGGGACCTGGAGCCGTTCGGCGTGGAGCTGGAGCAGGCCGGGGTTCCCCTGCGCCTGGTACCCCGCAGCCGCCACTACGAGCCGGGGCGGGTGCTGAGGCTGGCCTCGCTGCTCAGGGCGGAGAAAGTGGAGCTTATCCACAGCCACCTGGAGTCGGCCAACATCTACAGCTACCTGGCCAGGCCCCTGGCCGGCAGGCCGGCCTTCATCCCCAGCGTACGAACCCGGTCGCTGAAGACGGGGCTTTTCGAGGGTGCGCTGATAGGCAGGTCCCTGAAAGCCGGCGACTATATCCACGCCAACTGCCTGGCTGCGGCCCGGACCTTTGCCGAGCGCTACCGCATCGCCCTGACGCGCTTCCGGGTGATCCATAACGGGGTCAATCCTTTCCCGGAGACCGGCAGGGAAGCTAAAAAAGCCGCCAGGCAGGAACTCGGCATCCCGCAGGGCCGCCTGGTGGTGGCGAACCTGAGCAAGGATTCGCCGGACAAGAATATACCGGCTTTCCTCAGGCTGGTGCGCTCGCTTTCCTCCCGGCTCGGCAACCTGACCGCACTGGTAGCCGGCCAGGGTCTGGACAGCTCTTATGCGGGCAGGGAGAAAGTGGCTGCAGCCGGAGGACCGGAGATATTGTTCCTGGGGCCGCTCAGGGACGTCCGGCCGGTCTTTGCCGCGGCGGACCTTTTCGTGCTTACCTCGATACGGGAAGGGCTGCCCAATGTTATTATGGAGGCCATGGTTTCCGGCCTGCCGGTGGTATCGTACGCGGTAGGGGGAGTGGGTGAGCTTGTCGAGGATGGGGTAAGCGGACGGCTGGTGCCCTATGGCGATGAGGAGGGGCTTTTCGAGGCGGCCCTTGGCCTGCTGCAGGACTCCGCCCTGGCCCAGACCCTCGGAGCGGCCGGACGGCGCAGGATGCTCGAGCATTTCAGTATGGAGAAAACAGTCTCCGGGGCCACCGAAATGTACCTGGAGGTGCACCGCAAGCGGCAGCACGGATGAAAGGCCCGCCCGGCGCCTCGATGCCTGAGTTTTTCTGCCGGGAGGCCGTGCTTTCGCCGGGCGGCGGCCGATTACTTGGAGAGGGAGGAGAAATGGACTTGGGAATCAGGGACAAGACCGCGATTGTCTGCGGAGCGAGCCGCGGCCTGGGCTACGCCGCTGCCGGCGAGCTGGCCGCCGAAGGTGCGAAAGTGGTGATCTGCGCCCGCGGTGCCGGGCCCCTGGAAGAGGCCGCCCGGCGGATTGCCGGGGAGACCGGCTCACCGGCCCTGCCGGTAGCCGCGGATGTCTCCCGGGCCGGGGATGTCAGCCGGGTGGTGGAGGCCGCCCTCGAGGCTTTCGGCGGGATAGACATCCTGGTCAACAACGCCGGCGGCCCGCCCCCGGGACTTTTCGAGACCCACGATGACCGGGCCTGGCTCGCTGCCTTCGAGCTCAACCTGCTGAGCGCGGTCCGCTTCAGCCGGGCGGTGATCGGGCCCATGCGCCGCTCCGGCGGGGGCAGGATAGTCAACATCACCTCGGTGGCGGTCAAGCAGCCGGTGGATAACCTGGTGCTCTCCAATGCGGTGCGCGCCGGCGTGGTCGGGATGGCCAAGACCCTGTCGAACGAGCTGGCGCCGCACGGTATCCTGGTCAATAATGTCTGCCCGGGTTTCATCCTGACCGACCGCCTGGTCTCGCTGATCAGGGGCCGGGCGGAAAAGCAGGCCGTCAGCTACCAGGAGGCGCTGGACTCTTTCACCTCCCAGGTCCCCCTGGGACGCACGGGCGAGCCGGCCGAGCTGGCCGCGCTGGTAGCATTCCTCTGCTCGCAGCGGGCCTCGTACATCACCGGGGCCACCATCCTGGTGGACGGCGGCCTGTGCAGGGCGCTAATGTAGTATCAAGGTCATTCGCTATTGACTTAAAACATTAATATTGCAATTTTAAAGTACAGATTTCCTTAACATTAATACAGATGCTGAAATTATGAATATTAACCTTGCCGAAGAACAGCTGTGGCTCTTTGATGTTGAAAAAAAGTCGAAAAAATCTAAGTCATCGACTTTTTTAGAAAACTTATCACTTCCCGTTCACAGATGGTTTAGATATTCAGCTGGTTTCTCGGCACTTTGGGTACGTGATCTCATTAGAAGAGAAAATTCTAAAGAAGGAAGGCATAAAGTTTTAGACCCTTTTGCTGGTTCCGGTACTGTAATGTTGGAAAGTGAGCTTTGTAACGTACATAGTATAGGCATTGAGGCTCATCCTTTTGTTTCGAGAATTTCCAGAACAAAACTGTATTGGAGGGAGAACGCCACAGTTTTCTACGAATTCGCTAGAAGTATATTAGAAGATGCTAAAAAATCGGGTGGAGATACTTCAGGTTATCCTAAGCTTATAGAAAAGTGTTTC